>NZ_KE148511.1:0-1471 GCF_000410615.1 Novosphingobium sp. B-7
CGGCGGGGGTGGCGGCGGGGCCTTGGCCGCACACCCAGCAAGGACCAGGCCGAGCGCGGCAGTCAATGCATAGGCAAGCGCCCGCGTGGGCCGCGCAGAGTGGCGCGCATGCGACATGGCCATATCCCCCTCATGAATTTTCGAAACGTTATTGGCGCTGGCGCGCGGCATTCCCACCATGGATAGACCCCGGATCACGTGCGTGGCGCCCTTTGGTGGAGCGCCAAACCTTTCTGAAAGCTGACTGAAATTGGTAACCTGCTTTCCCGGAAAGGAAAATGCCCGACAACCAAAAAGGTTGCCGGGCACGCAATCTACCGTATTCCCCGCTGGGCAGGCAATGGCGTGATCAGCGACGATCGCCCATCAGTTGCAAAAGCGAGGTGAACATGTTGATGAAGTCGAGGTAGAGCGTCAGCGCGCCCATCACCACGACCTTTTCGGCCATGGCCGTACCCGCCACATAGGCGTACTGTTCCTTGAGGCGCTGCGTGTCATACGCCGTCAGACCGGCGAAGATCAGCACGCCCAGGAAGCTGATGCCCCAAGCGAGGCCCGGCGAGGCCAGGAACAGATTGATCACCGAGGCGATGATCAGGCCGAACAGGCCCATGATCAGGAACGTGCCCATGCCCGACAGGCTCTTGCGCGTGGTGTAGCCAAACAGGCTAAGCCCCGCAAAAGCGCCGGCGGTGGCAAAGAACGTGGCCGCGATCGATGCGCCAGTATAGACGAAGAAGATCGACGAGAGCGACAGACCCATCGCCACGCTGAACGCCCAGAACAGCGCCTTGAGCGTCCCGGTGGAAATCTTGTTGATGCCAAAGCTCATGACCATGACGAACGCGAGCGGCGCCAGTGCGACAACCCAGCGCAGCGGGGTGCCGAACACGGCGGCGGCCATGCCGCTGGTGGCGAACACCAGTGCGACGATGCCCGAGAGCAAGACGCCCGAGGCCATGTAGTTGTAGATCGAAAGCATGTAGCGGCGCAGGCCGGCGTCAAACACGTCGCCACGGCCATAGGCGCCCGACAGGCTCGGAGACGCGCCGAAGCCCGTCTGCGAGGGCCGAGGATCGTTCCAGTTTGCCATGTGCTTGCACTTTCTCCATTGCGGGCAAAAATCGCCCATGGGCACAATATCGGCCTTCCGCGCCCCGCTTTCAAGCGAAACCGGTGCCCGGAAAATGTGACAAAATGTATTCCCGGGCAGTGCCCGCCGATCAGCCGGCGGCGCGGGCTTCCTCGGTCATTTCCGCGCTGCGATCGCGGGCCGCGCGCAGCGTATCGCGCATCAGGCTGGCAAGCCGATCATCGGCATCGAGCACGTCGAGCCCCTTTTGCGTGGTGCCACCCGGGCTGGCAACGCGGCGGGCCAGTTCGCCCGGGCCATGCTCCGACGCAGCCGCCAGCGCCGCGGCGCCATCGACCATGGCCAGTGCCAGGCGATCGGCCTGCGCACGCGGCAGGC
>NZ_KE148511.1:1828-3438 GCF_000410615.1 Novosphingobium sp. B-7
CGGCGGCAAGACCCTGCGGCTTGAAGCCCAGCAGCACGAAACGGGGCGGCGCTTCGCCGGTCGGCGCGGTGCGCAGCAGGCGCACGCCAGCCGGCGCCTGGGGCAGATGCGGATCGACCACGGTAAAGGCCGCCGGGGCAATGCCGCTGGCGAGCCAGCCGGTCAGCATCGCGCCGCCCATGTTGCCACAGCCGAACTGGAGGAAGGAATAGGTCATCAGCAAATGGCTCCGAATTCAGGCTTCGCCGGCGGCATCGACCAGCGCGCTGGCCAGCGCATCGGCCGGGCTCTTGTCACCCCACAGGATGAACTGGAAGGCGGGATAGAAACGATCGCATTCGTCCACCGCCGCTTCGATCGCCACCTGCGCCTGGTGCAGGCTGAGCAGGCCATCGTCGCCCAGCATCAGCCCGTGGCGGTAAAGCAGCACGCTGCCGTTGGACCAGATATCGAAATGCCCCAGCCAGACCTGCTCGTTGATCAGCGCCATGACCTCGAACATCGCGCCACGCTTATCATCGGGCACGCGGATATCGGGCAGCGAGAGGATTTGCAGCACATGGTCTTCGGGGCGCCAGATGCAGCGCAACTGGTACGTGGCCCAGGAGCCCTGCACTTCGCCATGGATCTCGTCGTCCGACACGAATTCGCAGGGCCAGCCGCGCGCTTCGAACAGCGAGGCGAGCATGTCTACCGGCGCGGCGTCGTCGCGGTCGCTGTCGTCGTGGCCGGTTCGCATCATCACGCCCCCTCACACGGTGCCCATGCCAGCGAGAATGCCAGCGCCTTAACCAGCGACCGTGGTTTCCATTCGTTCCATCGCGGAGCGATTGGCCGCCGACAATCGACCGTTAGCCCAGCCTTGGGCAAAACTCGACAACGCTGTGCAAAACTTGTGGACAAGCGCCACCACGCCCACCCCGGCATCACGATCCGGGGCAGGCGCGGCAGAATCACTTGGCCGAAACGCTGTCCATGGCCTGGCCGGCGGGGCTGTCGAACTGGAACGCGCCGACGCCCTTGGCCTTGAGCTTGGCCACGAATTCCTGCGCGGCGGCATCGCTCGGGAACGGCCCGGTGACCAGGCGATAGACCCGGTTCCACGATGTGACGTATGCCTTGCGCCCGTGCAGTTCGGGCGCCTTGGCCTGAAGCCCGGCCCATTCCTTGCCCATCTTGGCGCGGTTGCCGCCGGTCAGGACCTGCACCCAGGTGCGTGCCGGATTGGCAGCGAGGCGCTTGGCCTCTTCCTTGGCCTTGCGCGCTTCCTCGGCCTTCTTGGCATCGGCCAGCTTCTTTTCAGCGGCCGCCTTCTTTTCGGCAGCGGCCTTCCTGGCGTCGGCCAGCTTCTTGGCCTCGGCCGCCTTGCGCGCCTCGATCGCGGCGCGTTCGGCCGCCGCACGTTCGTTGGCCGCCTGGATCGCGGCGATATCGACCGCCACGGTGGGGCGCTGCTGTTCTTCGGCGGGGGCGGTAAAGCCGGCAAAGAGCGTGGCAAAGCCATCGGGCGAAGGCGCCGCGCCAGCCGGCACTGGCTGCGGCGCGGGAGTAGGCGCCAGTTGGGCCGGTGCTGGCGAGGTCGGCTGGGGCTGCGGTTGCGCTTGCGCCAG
>NZ_KE148512.1:0-10660 GCF_000410615.1 Novosphingobium sp. B-7
CAGGCCGCTGCCGTGGCGCTGACCACGCCGCAGCCCGCCCCGGCCACGGTGGAAACCACCGTCACCACGCAGGGCGCAGCCCGCGCGCCGGTGAAGAAGGTCACGGTGCGCAAGGTGGCCCGCCGCACCGCGCATACCCCGGTGCGCACGGCTTCCGCCGCCAGCACGGTGACCACCACCACCCGCGTCACGCAGTAATCTGCGTAGCCACAAACAAAAAGGCCCCGGTATCCAGCGCGGATACCGGGGCCTTTTCTATACCCAAAAGGTGTGCCAGCTCACCCCTTCTTGAGGTGGCGACGACCCAGCAGTTCGGCAATCTGCACGGCGTTGAGCGCCGCGCCCTTGCGCAGGTTGTCAGACACGCACCACAGCGACAGGCCGTTGTCGACGGTGGAGTCTTCGCGCACGCGCGAAACGTAGGTGGCATAATCGCCCACGCATTCCACCGGCGTGACATAGCCGCCGTCCTCGCGCTTATCGACCAGCATCACACCCGGCGCCTCGCGCAGCAGGTCCTGGGCTTCGACGGCCGAGATTTCGTCCTCGAATTCCAGGTTGATCGCTTCGGAGTGACCGATGAACACCGGCACACGCACGCAGGTTGCCGTGACCTTGACGTTGGGATCGAGAATCTTCTTGGTTTCGGCCACCATCTTCCACTCTTCCTTGGTCGAACCATCATCCAGGAAGCTGTCGATGTGCGGGATCACGTTGAAGGCGATCTGCTTGGTGAACTTCTTGGGTTCGACCTGATCGCCCACGAAGATCGCGCGGCTCTGCTCGAACAGTTCGTCCATGCCTTCCTTGCCGGCGCCCGACACCGACTGGTAGGTGGCCACGACCACGCGCTTGATCTTGGCCTTGTCGTGTAGCGGCTTGAGCGCCACGACCATCTGCGCGGTGGAGCAGTTGGGGTTGGCGATGATGTTGCGTGCCTTGTACCCGTCGATCGCATCGGGGTTCACTTCGGGCACGATCAGCGGCACGTCCGGGTCCATGCGATAGAGCGACGAGTTGTCGATCACCACGCAGCCCTGCGATGCGGCCTTCGGCGCATAGATCTTGGTCGGCGCCGAGCCTGCGGCAAACAGCGCGATATCCCAGCCCGTGAAGTCGAAATGCTCGACGTTCTGCACTTTCAGCTTCTTGCCGGTTTCACCGAAATCGATCTCGCTGCCCTGCGAGCGCGAAGAGGCCAGCACGGCGATCTCGTCGATCGGGAATTCGCGCTCGGCCAGGATGTTGAGCATCTCACGGCCAACATTGCCCGTCGCACCCACCACTACAACCCGATAACCCATGATACCTGTCACTCCCTTGCGGGCGCCTTGCGCGCGCCCGTTCCTTAGCGGCTGGTTCCAACCAGCCAAGCGAAAGGGGCTTTTGCCCCCCAAACGTCTTATTTGCCGCTGCCCGCGCCGTTGCGGTCGAGAAAGCGGAACATCGTCTCGTAGAGATGCTGGCTCACCTTGGGCCCGCTGATGCGGTGGGTGTAGCCGGGATAGAGCATCATCTCGAACGGAATGGCCTCGCCCTGCATCTTGGCGATCAGCGCGGTGCTGTTTTCGAACACCACGTTGTCATCGGCCATGCCGTGGACCAGCAGCAGCGGATCGCGGATCTGCCCGGTTTGCTCCAGCGCGCCGGCGGCCTTGTAAACCTCGGGCACCTGCTTGGGATTGCCGAGATAACGCTCGGTATAGGCGGTATCGTAAAGCTCCCACTTGGTGACCGGCGCCACGGCGATGCCCGCAGCCCAGACGCCAGGATGCGCTTCGAGCATCTTGACCGTCATGTAGCCGCCATAGGACCAGCCAAACGTGCTGACGCGCGCGGGATCGACATAGGGCTGGGTCTTGAGCCACTGCGCACCCGCCAGTTGGTCTTCCACCTCGACCGTGCCCATCGCGTGCCAGATCTTGCTGCCGAAATCGACGCCACGGTTTTCCGAGCCGCGGTTGTCCAGCGCGAAATAAATATAGCCCTTGGCCACGATCGCCTGGGCCAGCGCGCCCTGCCAGCCCTTGTGCACCACGTTCGCGGTGGGGCCGCCATAGTGATAGGTAAACACCGGATAGCGCTTGCCCGGCACCATCGGCGGGGTGATCATCATGTAGTGCAACGGCGTGCCGTCTGCCGCCGCGATCGTGCCGAACGTCGCCGGGCGATGCGCGGCAAGATAGGGCGCATAGGCGTGGGCCGCGTCCACCTTGTTTTCCTCGATCCACGCCAGCCGCTTGCCATGGGCATCGGCCAGATAGGATTGCGGCGGCTGCGCATCGGCGCTGCGCGTCACGATCAGGGCCTGGCCCTTGCCGTCCATGCTCGCCTTGTTGTCAAAGGCCAGGTCGGTCAGCCGCGCGATCTTGTCGGGCGCGGTGAGCGACAGGGCATAGACCTGCCCGGCCAGCACATCGTCGCGCGTGCCGGCGAAATAGACGCGCCCGGTCTTCTGGTCCACGCCAACCAGGTCGGTGACGACCCAGTCACCCTTGGTCAGCTGCTGCCAGCGGCCATCCTTGAAGCGGCGATAGAGGTGGCCAAAGCCATCGCGTTCCGACCACCAGATCAGGCTGCCATCATCGAGGAAGCGATAATTGCTCGACAGGTTGATCCAGCTCTTCTCGCGCGCCTGTTCGGTGAACAGCACATGCGAAGCACCGGTCGCCGGGTCCACCGCCAGCATATCGAGCCGGGTCTGCGCGCGGTCCAGCCGCTGGACATAGAGCGTCTTGCCATCGCTCGCCCAATCGACGCGACCCAGATAGATGTCCTTGTCCGCCCCCAGCTCCACCTGAACGCGATGGCCGCCATCGGCATCCATCAGCCACAGCGAGACATCGGCATTGGCGCCGCCGGCCGCAGGATAGCGCTGGTCATAGGTGCGCGTGCCATCGGCGCCGATGGCCGCGCGCGTCACCACGCCCACCGCTGCCTCGTCAAAGCGTTCCACGGCCAGGCGCTTTTCATCGGGCGCCCACCAGAACCCGCTCATGCGGTTGAGTTCTTCCTGGGCAACGAACTCTGCCTCGCCCCAGTGGACGGTTTCGGCGCTTTCCTCGGGCGTGATCGCGCGCGGCGGCGCCTTGCCATCAGCCGGTGCGATCCACAGCCGGCGATCGCGCACGAACGCCAGGGTATCGCCCTGCGGCCCCAGGCGCGGGTTCAACTCGCCCCCGGTGGTGCCGGCGATCTTGCGCACCTTGCCATCAAGGCCAGCGAGCAGCAGTTCGCCATCGAGCGGCACCAGCACGGTCTTGCTGTCACTCGCCCAGTCATAGCTGACGATACCCTTGAGATCGCCGATGCGCTGGCGCTCGCGCTGCATCTTTTCCGCTTCGCTCAACACCCGGCCCGACGACAGCTTGAGCGAATCGACCAGCATCGACCACTTGCCGGTCTTGCGATCAAAGCCCCACAGGTCGAACCGCTCGCGATCGTCGGCGCGGTTCTTGAGCAGGGTGAGATAGCGCCCATCGGGCGACAGCTGCACGCCGCGCGGGGTGGGTCCGTTGAGCGAGGGGCTGGCGAACACCCGTTCGAGCGTTAGCACGGGGGCGGCGCTGGGCGCGGTCACCGGGGCTGTTCCAGCAGGGGCTGCATGGGCAAGAACAGGGGCGCAGACCAGCGCCGTGGCAAGCAGGTGAAGGCGGAATTGCATGGCAAGGGGATGTTCCCGATAAGCAAAAAAGGCGCCCTGGCGGATATGCCAGGACGCCTTTTTCACGGTCATTTCCGTGTCGCGGCGGCGGCTTCTCAGCCTTCCTGGCCGGGGCGCGTGTCACGGCGCTCGGCAATACGGGCGCTTTTGCCGGTACGGCCGCGAAGGTAGTACAGCTTCGCACGACGCACCACGCCCCGACGGACGACGGTAATCGAATCGATGTTGGGCGAGTAGAGCGGGAACACGCGTTCCACGCCTTCGCCGAACGAGATCTTGCGAACGGTGAAGTTGGAGCCCATGCCGCGATTCGAACGCGCGATCACGACGCCTTCATAGGCCTGAACGCGGGTGCGCTCGCCTTCAACGACGCGCACGCCGACGCGCACGGTGTCACCAGCGCGGAATTCGGGGATGGTCTTCGACGCCTTGAATTCGGCGATCGCTTCAGCTTCAATCTGCTGAATCAGGTTCATTTTTCAAACGTCCTGCACTTTTTTGCCGCGCGCCAGAGGCAGACTGGACCCGAACGCCGACGTGGCGCTCCCAAAGATCCGGCCTGCGTAACCGTGTGTCATCCTCGGACTGGCGTTGCCGCCATTCCGCGATCTTCGCATGATCCCCCGATCGCAGCACTTGCGGGATCGTGCGCCCTTCCCATTCCTGGGGGCGGGTATAGTGGGGATATTCGAGCAGCCCGTTTTCGAACGACTCTTCATGCCCACTAGAAGCCGCGCCCATTACGCCGGGAAGCAGGCGAATGCAAGCATCGAGCAGCATCAGCGCGGCACATTCGCCGCCCGACAGGATGATGTCTCCCACCGAGACTTCCTCCACCTGGCGGCCCTCGAATATGCGCTCGTCAAAACCCTCGAACCGGCCGCACACGACGATCACCCCCGGCCCCGCCGCCAGCTCGCGCACGCGGGCCTGGGTCAACGGTTTGCCGCGCGGCGTCATCGCGATGACGGGAATGGTCGAGGCCCCTCCACCACCGGCTGCGCCGGCGGTCCCCCTCCCCATTGCATGGGGAGGATCAACAAGCTCCTCCCCCGCCGGGGGAGGGGAACCAGCCGCAGGCTGGTGGAGGGGGCTGTCCTCTTCTAAGGATGGTTCGTATCCCACCCTCTCCGCCATTCTCGCCCGCGCATGATCGATTGCCTTGGCCAGCACATCCACGCGCAGCACCATCCCCGCCCCGCCGCCAGCGGGCGTATCATCAACGGTGCGGTGCTTGTCGGTAGCAAAATCCCTGATCTGCACGGGATCGAGCGTCCACTTCCCCTCCCCCAGCGCGCGCCCGGCCAGGCTCACGCCCAGTGGCCCGGGAAACATCTCGGGGTAAAGCGTGAGAACGGCAGCGTGGAAGGTCATCTACAAAAAGTCCTGCTCGATCCTCCCCGACACGGGGAGGGGGACCAGCCGCAGGCTGGTGGAGGGGCCTTGGCGTGCGGGAGCGGCCTTGGCAACCGTGCTTCAATCCGCCCAGTCCTCGATCTTCAACCCCGGCACATCGGCAAAGTCGCGCTCATTGCGCGTCACCAGTATCAGTCCGCGTTCCAGCGCCTGTACGCCGATCAACCGATCGAAACTTTTGCGCCGAACGCCGATGGCGCGCACCACATCGCCATAACGACGGGCACAGGCACGGTCGAAATCGAGCGTTTCCAGGCTAGCCACGAAAATATCGATCTTCTTTGCGTCCCGCCCAGGATCGGCAGACGTGCGTATACCGGCCATCAGTTCGGCGACCGATATCGTGGAAACGAACAGCTTGCCGAAATTCTCGCCCATGCGCGCGGCAAGTGACTCGCTGCGCCCGGCGAGAAAATCGATGCATGCATTGGTATCGAGCAGGTACATCAGGCCGCTGCCGGATGGTGCGGCGTGTCGGGCCAGTCATAGTCGCCCTGGTCGGTGTCGCCGCGCCCCTGCGCCATGAAGGCTTCAGACACGCTGCCAAACAGCCGCAGAAAGGCCTCGCGCGATTGCGCTTTCCGCCAGGCGGTCATGCTGCCATCGGCATGGGGAACCACGATCAGTTCCTCGCCCGCCTCGATGCCAAGCCCTTTCGGCAGGCGCAGGGCCACCGAATTGCCGGACTTGAAACTTCGGACAGTGAATTGCTCGGTCACGGCAACCTCCGTATATCCGGGAGGTATATACTATTCCGCGTAGAGAGCGTCAATCAACAGGCGGTCCGCGTTCCATTCGGGCACCGCTTCGGCGCGCATCGGCACCATGAAGCGCTTGCCATCGGGCCGCTCGATATCGAGCACGTCACCTGCGCCATAATTGTCCACGCCCACGCAGGTGCCCAGCACGGCGCCGTCGGTGGAATGAGCCGGCAGGCCGATCAGATCGGCATGGTAATATTCGCCGTCGGCGAGCGGCGGCAGGGCCGAACGCGGGACGGTCAGTGCCGTGCTGCGCAGGCCTTCTGCCGCATTGCGCGTGGTGACTTCGGCAAAGCGGGCGATTGCCCCGCCCTTGCCGTCGTCGCGCAGCTTTTCAAGGGTCAGCGTGCCGCCGTTGAACGCCTTGTAGGCTTTCAACGCCGCCACGCCTTCACCAAACAGCTTGAGGCGCACCTCGCCGGCCACGCCATGCGCGCCGGCGATGGCCGCAAGCGTGACCGGACGATCATGCGTCATGCCGCTTGCCTAAGCTCAGGCTTCGGTGGCTTCGGCAGCCGGTTCGGCGCTGGCAGCAGCGGCCGCTTCAGCAGCAGCAGCGGCCTTTTCAGCGCGATCTTCAGCGCGTTCCTTGGCCTTCTTGCCGGGTTCGCCAGCCTGCGGGTTGTTGGTGGGGGCGCGTTCCTTGATGCCGGCCTTGTCGAGCAGACGGGCAACGCGGTCGGTCGGCTGGGCGCCAACGCCGAGCCAGTAGCGCACGCGGTCTTCGACCAGGCGCACGCGGTCTTCGGCGTCCTTGGCGAGCAGCGGGTTGTAGGTGCCCACCTGCTCCAGATACTTGCCATCGCGCGGGGCGCGGCTGTTCGAAGCAACGATCTTGTAATAGGGGCGCTTCTTGGAACCGCCACGCGACAGACGCAGAGAAACAGACATTCGACTACCTTTCAAACAAACTGAAAAATCAGGATAAAATCATTTCTTCTTGAGCAGGTCAGCCAGGTTTGACGGCAAGCCGCCACTGCCCATGCCGGGCAGGCCGGGAAGGCCGCCACCGCCGCCCATACCGCCAAGGCCGCCGCCCATGCCGCCGCCGAGCCCACCGGGGCCGGCCTGCTGATCAAGGCCCGGCATCGCGGCGCCAAGGCCACCCTTGCCGAACAGCGCGCCCAGGCCCTTGAGGCCGCCCATCTTCTTGATCTGCTTCATGGCCTTGGCCATTTCCATGTGCATCTTCAGAAGCTTGTTGACGTCCTGCACCGTGGTGCCGGACCCCTTGGCGACGCGGATCTTGCGCTTGGCGTTCAAGAGTTCGGGCTTGGTGCGCTCCTTGGCCGTCATCGAACCGATGATCGCATCCATGTGCAGCAGCACCTTGTCGTCCATGCCCGACTGCGCCATCGCCGCCTTGGCCTTCTTCATGCCCGGCATCAGGCCCGCGAGCGCGCCCAGGCCGCCCATGCGCTGCATCTGCTGCAACTGCATGCGCAGATCGTTCATGTCGAACTGGCCCTTGGCCATGCGCGCGGCGAGCTTTTCAGCTTCGTCCTGCTTGATCGTCGCCGCCGCCTTTTCGACGATCGAGACGATATCGCCCATGCCCAGGATGCGGCCGGCAACACGTTCGGGCTGGAACGGTTCGATCGCGTCGAGCTTTTCGCCGGTGGCGGCAAACTTGATCGGCTTGCCGGTAACCGCGCGCATCGACAGCGCCGCACCGCCGCGGGCATCGCCATCCATGCGGGTCAGCACCACGCCGGTCAGGTCAACTTCGCCAGCGAACGCCTGCGCCACGTTGACCGCGTCCTGGCCGGTCAGCGAGTCGACGACGAGCAGGGTTTCCTTGGGCACGGAGATGGCAGCGACTGCCTTCATCTCGTCCATCAGCGCCTGGTCGACGTGGAGACGGCCAGCGGTATCGAGCAGCAGCACGTCCACGGCCTGAAGCTTCGCGGAATGCAGTGCGCGCGTGGCGATTTCCACCGGCGACTGGCCCGGCACGATCGGCAGCGTGGCAACGCCGGCCTGCTCGCCCAGCACGCGCAGCTGTTCCTGCGCGGCGGGGCGATTGACGTCGAGCGACGCCATCATCACCTTCTTGCCGCGCTTTTCCTTGAGCAGCTTGCCGATCTTGGCCGTGCTGGTGGTCTTGCCCGAACCCTGCAGGCCGACCATCATGATCACCACCGGCGGGGCGGCTGCCAGATCGAGATCGGCGGCCTCGCTGCCCAGCATTTCAACCAGCGCGTCGTTGACGATCTTGACGACCTGCTGGCCCGGCGTGACCGACTTCAGGACCGACTGGCCAACGGCTTCTTCGGTAACGCGATCGATGAAGCGGCGCACCACCGGCAAGGCCACGTCGGCCTCCAGCAGGGCGATGCGCACTTCGCGCATGGCGGCGCGAACATCGTCCTCGGAAAGCGCGCCGCGCCCGCGCAGGCGGTCGAATACACCGCCAAGCCGGTCGGAAAGACTGTCGAACACGCGCTGCTCCATTGCCAAAACGGGCGCCGCCAGCCGATAACGCGAAAAACGCCGGTGGGCGAAACCTCGCCGACCAGCGTGCGCCATCCAACAGGGGGCGTACAAAACGACTCTGCGCAAGCGCCGGCGAATCCCGGCTCTGGCAGAGCGGTGCCCTTACCCGCGCCCTTGCCCGATTGCAACCCTGCGCCGCGCCCTCCTGCGGCAAAAATGCCGGCCAAGCGGGGGCTTTGGGCCCCTTAACCAATCTTTCAACAGCCTGCACGTAGTTTCCCGCAGGTGGGTAACAGGGCATGCATGCAAGCTGCCCCCCCGGGGGAAACGAGCAGGTAACGGTATGGCAAGTGCGGCAATGGAAAGCGGCCAACCCGCATCAGCGGCACCAACCGGCATCGCCCGTGCCGAGCGCGATGTCGTCGCCCTGGGCATCATCACCGCAGCGATCATCCTGTTCGTGGGGTCCGGTTCGGCAGTGCTCACCCGCGCCTTGCGCCATGTGCTGTTCGGCGGGGCGAGTGTCGATTCGGTGCTGGCCAATGCGCTCTTGCTCAATATTGCGCTGATCATCTTTGGCTGGCGCCGGTATGTGGAACTGACCGGCGAAGTGCGCGAGCGGCGCCGGGCCGAGGAAACAGCGCGTACCCTGGCCTTTACCGATCCGCTGACCGGCTGCCTTAATCGCCGCAGCCTGGATGGTGCGATCGAAGCCCTGGTGGCCGAGGCCCGCGCCCATGGCGACGCCGTGGCGCTGTTCATGCTCGACCTCGACAAGTTCAAGCGCGCCAACGATCTGCATGGCCACCAGACCGGCGACGCGGTGCTGGTGGCAACGGCCGATCGCCTGCGCGCCACGCTGCCGCCGGGCGCGATCATCGCCCGCATCGGAGGCGACGAATTCACCTGCGCCATGCGGTTTGACCCGGCGCGCGCGGCGATGGTCGAGCAACTGGCCGAAAAGCTCAATGCCACGCTGGGCGAGCCGGTGCGCCTGCCTGATTGCGAGGTGGATATTTCCGGGTCGATCGGCCTGGCGCGCAGCGATGGCGCCACCATGCCACCCCAGGCTGACGACGCGACGATCGCTGCCCGCCTGCAACACCACGCCGATCTCGCCATGTACCAGGCCAAGAGCGGCGGCCGCAATCGCTTCTGCTGGTTCGACCCGACGATGGAAAAGGAACTGCGGTTCCGCGCCGAGCTGGAAACCGGCATCCGCGAAGGCATCGCGCGCGGCGAATTCGTGCCCTATTACGAAAAGCAGATCGACATCGACACCGGCCGGCTTTCCGGTTTCGAGATGCTGGCCCGCTGGCAATCGCCGCGCCATGGCCTGATCGCGCCCGACGTGTTCATTCCCGTGGCCGAGGAAATCGGCGTGATTGCCGAACTTTCGGAGTCGCTGATCCGCCAGGCGCTGGTCGATGCCCGCGAATGGGATCCCTCGCTCACGCTGTCGGTCAATGTCTCGCCTTTGCAGCTGCGTGACCCCTGGTTTGCGCAGCGCCTGCTCAAGCTGTTGGTCGAGGCCAATTTCCCCCCGCACCGGCTGGACGTGGAAATCACCGAAACCTGCCTGCACGAAAACCTGCCGCTGGTCCGCTCGCTGGTCGCCAGCCTCAAGAACCAGGGCATCCGCTTGAGCCTTGATGATTTCGGCACTGGCTACAGCTCGATCGCGCAGCTGCGCTCGCTGCCGTTTGACCGCATCAAGATCGACCGCAGCTTTGTCTCCACGCTCGACAGCTGCAAGGACAGCGCCACGATCGTGGCCGCGATCACCTCGCTCGGCCAGGGGCTGGATCTGCCGCTGACCGCCGAAGGGATCGAAACCGAGGGCGTGCTCGAAGAGCTGCGCAAGCTGGGCTCGTTCAAGGGCCAGGGCTTCCTCTATGGCCATCCGCAGGATGCCCAGACGGTGCGCGCCGCACTGGCCGCCGACGATCTGCTGATCGGCAACGCCACCCCGGCCGACGCAGCCGCGCAAGAGCCGGCAACGCCAGGCCAGAACCGCGCCGCGCTCGGCTGAACCCGGTGTGACAAGCAGCGCAGCCATTGCGCCGCCACCCTTTGCCGCCTAGATCGCGCCCATGCGTATTCCGTTCATCAAGATGCATGGCCTGGGCAACGATTTCGTCGTGATCGACGCGCGCGAAACCGCGCTGCCGGTCTCGCCCGCGCGCGCCGCGGCGCTGGCCGATCGCCACACCGGCATCGGCTGCGACCAGTTCATCGTGCTGGAACCGTCGGACCAGGCCGATGTGAAGATGCGCATCTTCAATCCCGATGGCAGCGAAGTGGGCGCCTGCGGCAACGCCAGCCGCGCCGTGGGCCTGCTGCTGGGCGGCGAACGAGCGGGCCGCACCCGGATCGAAACCGG
>NZ_KE148512.1:11457-11680 GCF_000410615.1 Novosphingobium sp. B-7
GGTGCGCCGCCTGCGCCGCGATCATCCCGGGGCACGCCTGCTCGTCACTGGCTGCGCCGCCACGATCGATCCCGCCGGCTTTGCTGCCATGGCAGAGGTGGATGGCGTGGTGCCCAACGCAGCCAAGCTCGATCCCGCCCGCTGGCAGGTGCCTGCCCCGGCCGTGCCGGTCGCCGCATCCGAGCGGCATACCCGCGCGTTCGTGGCGGGGGGGGGGGGGGGG
>NZ_KE148512.1:11910-12368 GCF_000410615.1 Novosphingobium sp. B-7
CCCCGGCTGCGGCTATCTTCGGTCGACGGGGTGGAAATCGATCCGTTGCTGCTCGACCTCTTGTGCCACGAGCCGCGCGTGATGCCGCACGTGCATCTCTCGCTGCAATCGGGCGCAGACCTGGTGCTCAAGCGGATGAAGCGCCGCCACAGCCGTGCCCAGGCGCTGGCCCTGATCGAAACCCTGCGGCAGCATCGCCCCGACATGGCGATAGGTGCCGACCTGATCGCCGGCTTTCCCACCGAGGACGCCGCCATGCATGCCGAGAACCTGAGCATCGTGGCGCAGGCCGGCATCGTCCACGGCCATGTCTTTCCCTATTCCCCCCGCCCCGGCACGCCCGCCGCGCGCATGCCGCAGGTGCCGCCGCCGGTGGTGCGCGAACGCGCCGCGCAACTGCGTGCCGCCGTGGCGCAAACCCGTGCGGCCTGGCTGCAAGGCCTGGTCGACCGCCCTGC
>NZ_KE148512.1:12599-24140 GCF_000410615.1 Novosphingobium sp. B-7
GGCTTTGGCGGCGCCACGCGCCTGAGCGAGGCCCAGCTCGACGAGATCGAGGACGCGCTGATCATGTCCGACCTGGGCCCGCGTGCGGCGGCGCGCATCCGCGCCAAGCTGGCCAGTGCCCGGTTCGAGCAGGGGCTCGATGATGCCACCCTGCGCGGCGCCGTGGCCGATGAAATCGCCGCGATCCTGCGCGGCGTGGCCAAGCCGCTCGATATCGTCGCCTTTCCCCGCCCGCAGGTGATCCTGGTGATTGGCGTCAATGGTTCGGGCAAGACCACGACGATCGCCAAGCTGGCGCACCTGTTCCAGGAACTGGACTATTCGGTAATGCTGGCGGCAGGCGACACGTTCCGCGCCGCCGCGATCGGCCAGCTCAAGGTTTGGGCCGATCGGCTGGGCGTGCCGATCATCACCGGGCCCGAAGGCGGCGATCCCGCCTCGATCGTGTTCGACGCGGTCAAGGCAGCCACCGATGTTGGCACCGACGTGCTGATCGTCGACACCGCCGGCCGCCTGCAGAACAAGCGCGAGTTGATGGACGAACTGGCCAAGGTGCGCCGCGTGCTCGGCCGCCTCAACCCTGAGGCGCCGCACGACGTGGTGCTGGTGCTCGATGCCACCAACGGCCAGAACGCGCTGTCGCAGATCGAGATTTTCAAGGATGTGGCCGGCGTATCGGGCCTGATCATGACCAAGCTGGATGGCACGGCGCGCGGCGGCGTGCTGGTGGCGGCCGCCGAACAGTATGGCCTGCCGATCCACGCCATCGGCGTTGGCGAAACCATCGACGACCTTCGGCCGTTCGATCCCGATCTCGTTGCCAAGGTGATTGCAGGGGTGTTTCAATGAGCGCGGACCAGGCCCAGCCCAAATCGCAGCCCAAATCATCCTGGGTGAACCTGGCGGTCGATTATGGGCCGCTGCTGGTGTTCTTCCTGGCCTATCGCCATTTCAGCCCGGACAAGAGCAGCGATGCCGGCGTGGGCGCAGTGGTGGCGATCACCAAGAGCACCGTGGTGTTCATGATCGCCACAGTAGCCGCGCTGATCGCGTCGAAATGGCGCCTGGGCAAGGTTTCGCCGATGCTGTGGCTGTCCACCACGCTGATCCTGGGCTTTGGCACCCTTACCGTGTTCCTGGGCGATCCGTTCTGGATCCAGATCAAGCCCACGGTGATCTACCTGCTGTTTGCCGCCGGCCTGTTCATCGGCCTGGCGCGCGGCAAGGCGGTGCTGCGCATGCTGCTGCAAAGCGCGTTCGACGGGCTGGATGAAACCGGCTGGCGCAAGCTGTCGCGCAACTGGGCGTGGTTCTTCCTGTTCCTGGCCGTGCTCAACGAAGTGCTGCGCCATACCTTGACCTTTGATGGCTGGCTGACGGCCAAGCTGTGGGGCGTGAGCGCGCTGTCGTTCCTGTTCACCTTTGCCCAGATCCCGATGCTGCTGCGCCATGGCCTGGGCAGCGAACAGGGCGTGGAAGAGGCCGAGACCAACACGCCACACGATTGATCGCACCGCGTGGGGGAACGGCATGGCGCGTTCGGCGTTGGCCTTGGCAAACCACCACGAACGGGAGTGACCGTCACATGCGCCGTATTTTCCTTGCCCTTCCCGCCCTGATGCTGGCCGGCGCCAGCCTTGCCGCCTGCTCGGAAAAGACCCAGGACAAGACGGCCGCCGCTGCCGACTCGGCCGCCAACGATGCGCAGAACGCCGCAAAGGATGCCGGCCGCGCCGCTGACAAGGCTGCCGATAGCGTGGGTGCCGCCGCCGACAAGGCGCTCGACAATGCCAGCCGGGCCGCTGACAAGGCCGCCGACGACGCTGGCCGCAAGATCGACAAGGCGGCCGACAAGGCCGGCACCGCCGCCGACAAGTTTGGCAATCGCGTGAAGCAGGGCGCCGACGAAGCTTCCGACACGCTCAAGCACTGATCTTGAACGCAGGCTCCGTGCCCCCGGCTCAGCCGGCCAGCAAGCCTTCCAGGCAAGCGGTCAACTGAGCCGGGGCATAGGGTTTGTGCATGATCTGTACATTGGCGAACTCTGCCTCCACCGCGCCATAACCGGTGGCGATGACGAAGGGGATGCCCCGCTCGCGCAAGGCGCGCGCCACTGGTGCCCCGGGTTGCCCATTGAGGTTCCAGTCCAGCACCGCTGCATCGAGGGATTCTGTCGCAGCCGCCGCGATGCCCTCTGCCTGCGTCCCCACCGGACCGATCACCTGCGCGCCCTCGTCCTCCAGCACATCGGCCAGCATGGCAGCGACGATGAACTCGTCCTCCACCACCAATATGCGGCGACCAGACAGCGATTGGGCGCGGTCGGTCATGCAGGGTCCTTCGTCGCGTCTGACCAGATCGGGGCAATGGCAGGCGCTTCAAAATGCTGGGCCGGCAACACCAGGCGCACAACAACGCCATCAGGCGCGTGATCGATCTGCGCCTCTCCCGAAAGCTGCCGGGTGATGGCATCGCGGATCAGGCGTGAACCAAAGCCACTGCGCGCGGGCGGCGCCACCGGCGGTCCGCCCTGCTCCCGCCATTCCAGCGCCACCGCGCCATCATCGCCCACCTCCCAGGCAATTGTCACCGTGCCTTCGGCGTTAGACAGCGCGCCATACTTGATAGCGTTGGTGGCCAGCTCGTGCAGCACCATGACCAGCGACACCGTGGCCGCCGCGCCCACCGTCACATCAGGCCCGCCAAGGCTCAAGCGTTGGGCGCCACCATCGCCCTGCACACTGCCTGCGCAGATCGTCAGCCCCTGCCGCACCACATCGGCCAGCAGCGCGCCAGCCCACTGACCACGGCTGAGGATGGTATGCGCTGCCGCCAGGGCATGCAGGCGGGCGGTAAAATTCTCCACGGCCGCCGCGGCGGGCTGCTCGATCCCGCGAAACGATTGCCAGGCCATGGCCTGAACCACCATCAGCGAGTTCTTGACGCGGTGGTTAAGCTCTTCGATCAGCAGGCGCAGCCGGTCTTCCAGGATCTTGCGCTCGGTAATGTCGATCCCGGTCGATTGCATCACCTGCCAGCGGCCCTGGGCATCGAATTCCAGCGCATGGTTGCGCCACAGCGTCCACCGCACGCTGCCATCGGCCGCCTCCAGGCGGTTTTCGATGGTGCGTGACGGGTTTTCCGGGGTCAGCAGCGCCATCTCGCGCTGGATCGTGGCGTGCTCGCTGGTGGGGATGAACTTCCACACGTTGCGCCCGGTCAGCGCGGCGCGCGGGCTTTCCATCATGCGGGCATAGGCGGTGTTGGCAAACAGGATCGTGCCATCGGCGGTGAACCGGCACAGCATATCCAGCTGGGTATCGAGAATATCGCGGAGGATATCAGCTTCAGTCACGCGCAGGGCGCCCCAAGATTGCGCAGCTTACCGAGCATGGCATGCCACGCCGCAGCGGCAAGCCCTGCACGGCGCCGCTTTCGATCAAATCCGCAGCTGGCTGCCAAGTTCGACCACACGGTTCGTCGGCAAGCGGAAGAATTCCATGGCGCTCGCCGCATTGCGCAGCATCCAGGCAAACAGCTTTTCCCGCCACAGCGCCATGCCCGGCTTGTCCGACGGAATCAGCGTCTGGCGCGAGAGGAAGAAGCTGGTCTTCATCATGTCGAACGGTTCGCCGCAGGTGGTGATGGTCTTGAGCGCGGCAGGCACGTCGGTCTCTTCCAGGAAGCCGAAGCGCAGCGTCAGGCGATAGAAGCCGTTGCCGAAATCCTTGACCGCTGACCGCTGCGCCAGATCGACATAGGGTTCGTCCTGGATCTGCACCGTCAGGATCACCACCCGGTTGTGCAGCACCTTGTTGTGCTTGATGTTGTGCAACAGCGCCGAGGGCACGCCGTTGGAGGCCGAGGCCATGAAGATCGCCGTACCGGCCACCCGCGCCGCGCTGGAATGGGCAGACTTGGTGAACACTTCGAGCGGAATGGACCCTTCGGCCATCCCGGCGCGCATCAGGGCGCGCCCACGCGACCAGGTGGTCAGCAGCGTAAAGATGGTGATGCCCATGGCCAGCGGCACCCAGCCGCCATCGGGGATCTTGGTCAGGTTCGCGCCCAGGTAGCCAAGGTCGATCGCCATGAACAGCGCCAGCAGGCCAGTGGCCAGCACCGGCCGCCAGTGCCACAGCTTGATCAGCACCACGCCCAGCAGCACGTTGTCGATCATCATCGCGCCGGTCACGGCAATGCCATAGGCGGCCGTGAGGTTGGAGGAATGGCGGAACATCAGCACCAGCAGGATGACTGCCACCATCAGCGCGGAATTGATCACCGGGATATAGATCTGCCCGGCCGACGTGCTGGTATGGCGGATCGTCATGCGCGGGATGAACCCCAGCTGGATCGCCTGCTGGGTGACCGAGAACGCGCCGGAGATCACCGCCTGGCTGGCGATGACCGCCGCCAGACTGGCAATGATCAGCAGCGGCCACTGGAACCAGTCGGGCGCCAGGAAATAGAACGGGCTGACCAGCGCGGCAGAGCCTTCGCGCATCAGCAACGAGGCCTGGCCCAGATAGTTGAGCACCAGCGCCGGCAGCACCAGCGCCAGCCACGACACGCGGATCGGGTTGCGTCCGAAATGGCCCATGTCGGCATAGAGCGCTTCGGCCCCGGTCACTGCCAGAACGGCAGCGCCCATGGCCAGGAAACCGCGAAACGGATCGGCGGCAAACATGGCCACGGCGTGATGCGGAGACAGCGCGCCGATCACCTCGGGCAGCAGGGCAATGCTCATGGCGCCCAGCACCGCGATCGTGGCGAAATAGACCAGCATGATCGGGCCAAAGAACGTGGCGACGCGCTCGGTCCCGCGGCTCTGGATCAGGAACAGGGCAATCAGGATGGCCACCACCATCGGCACCACCCAGCTTTGCATGCTGGGCTGATAGACCGAAAGCCCCTCGATCGCGCCCATCACCGACACCGCCGGGGTGATCATCGAATCGCCATAGAACAGCGCGGTGGCAAAGACGCCCAGCAGAACGATGCCACGGCCCCAGCGCTTGCCGGCAGTGTGCTGGTTGATCAGCGCCAACAGCGCCAGGCTGCCGCCCTCGCCCTTGTTGTCGGCGCGCATGATGACCGAGACGTATTTCAGCGTCACGATGATCATCATCGACCAGAACATCAGGCTGACGATGCCATAGATATGCGTCTGGTCGAGCGGCAGGCGATGATGCCCGGCAAAAGTATCGCGCAACGCATAAAGCGGGCTGGTGCCGATATCGCCGAAGACCACCCCGACAGCGCCGACCGCCATCTTGACCAGGCTGGCCTGGCCGTGGCCGTGCCCAGCATGCCCGCCATGGCCCGTAACGGGCGAGGCAGCATTGGCCGTGGACGGATTCCCTGCGGTTCCGGCGTTACCCACGGCATCACCCACGGCATTGTTCATGGCGAGACTGCCCCCGGCCGCTTCGGCCCCATTGCACTGTCCGGCCCGCGATAGAGCCGAATCGGGGCGGCGCTTAGCACCGGCACCCAACCTGAAGCAATGGTGACCAAACCGCCATCTGTGGCAAGCGGTTCCCGATATTTCACCGGGCGGCGGGCTTGGGCGTGGGGGTTGCTGCGCCAGACGGGGCCTTGGCGGCTTGCGCCTGTCCCGATGCCTCAGGCTGTGCCGGCGGGATGGGCATGCCACTGGCCGCCATCATCTGGTCTAGCCGCGTCAGCCGCATCGCCAGATCCTGGCGATAGGGCGCATCGGCGGGCGAGCGAGCGAGCAGATCGGCCCACAGCGCCCGGGCATCGGCAAGGCGCCCCGATTGCGCCATAGCCAGGCCCATGAAGAACGGCGGGCCGGGGTGATTGGGATCGATCATCGCCGCGCGGCGGAACGCATATTGCGCGGCCGGGGTGATCAGGCCCTCGCTATGGCCGACCAGGGCATTGCCCAGCGCCACCTCGATATCGGCATCGTCGGGGTTTTCCTGCGCGGCCTTGGCCAAGACATCGGCCGCTGCGCGATATTGCCCTTGCCGGGTCAGGCCATCGGCCAGGATCAGCCAGCTACGCCCCTTGCCAAAGGCACTGCCCATGGCCTGGCGCTCCTTGAGCAGGGCCGCATCGGCCACGGCCGCGTTTTCCACAGACGGGGTGGGTGCGCCAGCCTCCGCCGGGTGCCCCTGCAGGGCATAGCCCGCCAGGCCGAACAGCAGCGCAGCGCCGGTCACTTCCCACCCGGCGCGCGGCAAGCGCCCCACCAGCACGAGCGCGGCAAACACGATGGCGGCAACGCCCAGAACGATCACCCAGGTCATGGCTTGTCCTTGCGCAGGGCCGCATCGGCCCGTTTTCCACGGCGGAAACGGCCCCGCAGCAGCAGGGCGGCAAAGCCCAGAAACACCACTGGCGCGGCAAACAGCGGCCAGGTCAAAGGCTTCACCTGCGGCGTATAGCTGACATAATCGCCATAACGATCGATCAGCCACTGCCGGATCGCCTCGGGATCTTCGCCGGCGGCAATGCGGGTGCGCACCTCGTTGCGCATGTCGCCAGCCATCGAGGCATCGGAATCGGCGATCGACTGGCTCTGGCACTTGAGGCAGCGCAGCGTTTCCATCAGCGCCTGCGCCTTGGCCTCCTGCGCCGGATCGGGCAGCTGGCGATAGGCATAGGGCGCGGGCGGCAGGCTGTCTTGCGCGGCCAGCGGCGCCAGTGGCAGCAGCAGCGCCAGCGTGGCCGCAGAAATGAAACGAGCCCGTTTCATTGTTCGGCTTCCTTGAGCTTGGCCAGGATCACCGGCACGTCTTCGGGCATGATCGCGCCGATATGCTGGTGGCGGATCACGCCATGGGCATCGACCACGAAGGTTTCCGGCACGCCCGACGAGCCGATGCCGATCTGCACCTTGCTGAGATCATCCTGGCCGATGCGGGCGAAGGGATTGCCATTGGCGGCCAGGAACCGCGCCAGATCATCCTTGCGATCGCGGATCGCCACGCCGTCGATCTCTGCCCCGGCCTTGGCCAGTTGCGCCAGTTGCGGCGATTCGACTGCGCAAGGGCCGCACCACGAAGCAAAGATGTTGAGCAGGCGCGGCTTGCCACCCACGAACTGGGCATTGCTCAGGCCCGGCCGGTCATCGCTGGCCGGCGGCAGGGCAAAGGCCGGGATGGGCTTGCCGATGAACGTGCTGGCCACCTCGCGGTTGTCTGGCCGCACCAGGCCATAGACCACCAGCGCCAGGAAACCGCCGAACAGCACCAGCGGCAACCACAGCGCCAGGCCTGGCCGGCGCGCGGGGGAAGCGGGCTGCGTGCTCATCGTCCCTGCCTTTCCCGGCGGAACGCGATTTTGTCGACCGCGACCAGCCGCTTTACATCGCGCGCCACGCGGCCGACCAGCGCCAGGAAGCCGCCCAGGCCCACCAGCAGGCCGCCCAGCCAGATCAGCGGCACGAACGGCTTCCACCAGAAGCGCATCTGCCAGCGACCATCCTGGCCCTCTTCCCCCAGAACCACATAAAGCTGGCCGTTCCAGCGGGTTTTCAGGGCAGATTCGGTGCGCGTGCCCGGCGGATTGGCAAAGACCCGCGCCTGGGGCAGCAGCACCGTGGCGTCGCCGCCATCATAGCGGGCCGAAACCGTGGCCTGCAGCGCGGTCCAATTGGGCCCCGCCACCGGATCGATGCGATCGAGCGTGAGGGCATACGGCCCGACCTGGCGGGTTTCCCCCGGATTGAGCGCAGCAAGAGTTTCGGTGGAAAAGGCGCTTTCGCTGGCCATGCCCAGGGCCGCCACGGCAATGCCGAGGTGGGCAATGACCATGCCCCAGATCGGCAGCGGCGTGCGGCGCAGGTTGCGCCCCCGCAGCGGCAGCAGGCTGGCGATGGCGAGCCCCGCGCCCAGCGCCAGACCCAGCGCCGGCAGCACCCTCACCCCGGCGACAAACGCCGCGCCACCGGCGGCGATGGCCACCAGCGCGGGCACGGCGAGGATCGGCCCGATGCGCCCGCCGCGATCATCCTTCCAGCGCAGCAGTGGCCCCACGGCCATGACCACGATCATCGGAAAGGCAAAGATCGCCGACACCGGGTTGAAATAGGGCGGACCCACCGAAACCTTGACGCCGAACGCCTCGGTCAAGAGCGGATAGAGCGTGCCGAGCAGCACGATGCCGAGGATGCCGCACAGCATCACGTTGTTGAACACCAAGGCCGCCTCGCGGCTGACGAAAGCAAAGCGCGCGCCTTCGGTTACCGTGCTGGCGCGCAAGGCGAACAGCAGCAGCGCACCGCCGATGTAGATCGCCAGCAGCGCCAGGATGAAGCTGCCCCGCGCCGGATCGACGGCAAAGGCGTGGACCGACGTGAGAATGCCCGAGCGCACCAGGAACGTGCCGACCATCGACATCGAAAAGGCGATCACGCCAAGCATCACCGTCCAGGCGCGAAGGGCATTGCGCGCCGCCAGCACCGAGACCGAATGAAGCAATGCGGTGGCCGCGAGCCAGGGCATGAGCGAGGCGTTTTCGACCGGATCCCAGAACCACCAGCCGCCCCAGCCCAGCGTGTAATAGGCCCAATAGGAGCCTGCGGTGATTCCGATAGTCAGGAATATCCACGCGCCCAGCACCCAGGGCCGCATGGCGCGGGCAAAGGCAGGGCCGACGTCGCGCGTGATCAGCGCACCCACGGCAAAGCTGAACGCGATCGAAAGCCCGACATAGCCGACGTAGAGCGTGGGCGGATGGAACGCGAGGCCGATATCCTGCAGCAGCGGGTTGAGCCCGGCGCCTTCTGGCGCGGGCTGTGGCAAGCGGGCAAAGGGGTTGGAGGCGAGCAGCAGGAACGCGTAGAAGCCGAGGCTGACGAAAGCCTGCGCCGCAAGCGTCGCCATCAGCGTCTTTTCCGGCAGGCGCCGTTCTACCAGCGCCACAAAGCCCCCCGCCAGGCTCATGATCGTGACCCACAGCAGCATCGAGCCTTCGTGGTTGCCCCAAGTGCCGGCAATCTTGAAGATCAGCGGCTTGGCCGAATGGCTGTTTTCCGCCACCAGCTTGACCGAGAGATCGGTGGTGACGAACAGGGTGATCAGCGCGGCAAAGGCCAGCGCCACCAGAATACCCTGCATCACCGCCACCGGACGCACCACGCCCAGCATTGCCGCGCCCTGCGGCCGCAGCGCCAGGGCGCCCGCCACGAGTTGCAGCACCGCCAGTGCCGCCGCCATCCACAGGATGGCAAGACCGAGTTCCGCGATCATTTCGTTTCTGCCACCACGGCCTTGGCCTGCCCTTCCGTCATGTCCTTCATCTCGCGCGGGACATATTTCTCGTCATGCTTGGCCAGCAGATTGTCGGCCACGAAGGTTTTTCCCTCCATGCGGCCCTCGGCGACCACGCCCGATCCTTCAACGAACAGATCCGGCGTGATCCCGGCATAGCGCACCGGCACGGTGGCCTTGCCATCACCGACCACGAACGTGATCGTCACGCCATCGGGCATCGTCTTGATCGAGCCGCGCTGCACCATGCCGCCCAGCCGCACGGCGCGGCCCTGTTCGGGCGGGTGGGCGACCAAGTCGCTCGGCACATAGAAATAGCTGGCCTGCGTGGACAGCGCCCAGGCGGCCAGCAGCCCCGCCCCGATCAGCGCGGCCAGCGCGATCACCAGCAGGACCAACCGTTGATGCTTGGCCTTGATCGCGCTCATGCCTGGTTCTTTCGTGCCGGGGCGCGGGTTCCGCCGCGCACCGCGTCGCGCCGGGCCTCTGCCCGCCGCATCGACCATAGCGTGATGCCAACCAGCAGCAGCGTGCCCACCACCCCGATGGTGAGGGCCGCCGCCACATAGTGCCATTGATCAAGTCGTTCATGCATGATGCGGGTTTCCGTGGAGCAGCAGCGCGCGGTGCAACATCAGGCCATGGCCTTGCGGCGCAGGCGCGCCTCGGCCTGGATATCGGCCAGAAGCGTGCGCATGCGCGCCAGCACGACACCGCCAAAAATGCAGGAAAAGCCCAGCGCGCCGATCAGCAGCGGCCACAGGAACGTGCCATCGATGGCCGATTTGCCCATCGTGATCGAGGCGGGCTGGTGCAGGCTGTTCCACCACACCACCGAACGGTTGATGATCGGGATGTTGATCGCGCCAACCATGCCGAAGATGGCGGTGACGCGGCTGGCCCCGCTGCCGGCGGCGGCATCACGCTGCGCCGCGCCAGCCAGCGCGATATAGCCGAAATAGAGGAACAGCAGAATGAGATAGCTGGTCAGGCGGCCATCCCACACCCACCAGGTGCCCCAGGTGGGCCGTGCCCAGATCGATCCGGTGATCAGGCACATGGCCGTGAATGCTGCGCCCGGCACCGCCGCCGCGCGCGCCGCGATGGCCGCCAACGGGTGGCGCCAGACCAGTTCCACCAGGCTCGACACCGCGATCGTGGTCCATCCGGCCATGCCCAGCCAGGCGCAGGGCACGTGGATGAAAAGGATGCGCACGGTCTGCCCCATCAGCCGGTCAGGCGGCACCATCAGCAGGCCCCAGGCCAGCGCGCCAAAGGCCAGGACCAGGCCAACCCCCAGCAACAGCGGCATAAGCCAGCGGGCAAGCCGCAGGAAACGGGCGGGATTGGCAAAACCGTGCATGTTTTTGAACTTGGGATCCTTCTCCACCGGGCATGGCCCGGCCCGCATGCTGTGCCATTGCGCCAGATCAAGGGCAAGCAAAACAGCGGCGCGAAGGCCTTGAACCTTGGGATGAAACGGGCGCGCCAATGCCGCGCCGGGACCCCCGCAGGGAATGTCTTGTCATGTCGGGAGAAATGGGGCGATCGAGGGGGTTCGAACCCCCGACCTCCGGTACCACAAACCGGCGCTCTAACCAACTGAGCTACGATCGCCACGGCGGCGCCCTGGGGCGTTGTTCCGCGTTCCGAGCGAAGCTGCAAATGCGTGCTCCGTTCGGGTGGCCGCCCTTGCAACAATCCTGCCGCCTTGAAAAGGGAAAACTTGCATCGGGGGATAACTTTTTCAGCGATCAGCCGCCTCGCCCCAGCTGCGCCCGGCGATCCGTGGCGGGGTGGTGCCGGCATCGATCAGCAGCTCTTCCTCCACGGCTTGCGAATCGATCGTGGCGCCCAGCCGCACCCGCAACCAGCGATCGACCAGCACGATTTCCCCAGTCGCCAGCCCCTGACCCGCACCCAGCGCAGAGGCCAGATCGCGATAGCCGCCGGGTGGCGCCTGGGCGATGATCTGCTCGGCCCGAGCCACGCTCAGCGCATCGGGCGCGAACATCGCCAGAAGGCGTCCCTGCCCCGGCGCCAGGCTACCCAGCGCGATGGGTGAGCTGCCCACTTCGGGCAAAGCACAGAGCCAGGGGGCAAGCCGCGCATAGAGGGCGCCGGTCATGCCGCGCACCGCGCGCAGTTCACCCACGGCCACGAGCGGGCGGCCTGCGGTGCGATAGGGCGTGGCCAGGCGCGCATAGTCGGCATCTTCTGCGCCATCGGGCAAGGACAGCGCGTCGCTATCGATCCAATCGGCCATGGCCGCCACCAATGGCGCGGCCTGGCTGCT
>NZ_KE148512.1:24151-24385 GCF_000410615.1 Novosphingobium sp. B-7
AGTGAGGCCATCAGCGCACGCAGTTCGAGCGGGCCCGCCGGGCGCACGCGCAGCGTGCCATCGGGCGCCGCATCAACCAGGGCGTTGACGTTGAAGCAGTTGCCACCCGGCGCCAGTTGCCAGGCAATCTGCCCGCGCGGCACGGCCCATTTGCCGCGCTCCGCCCGGTGAAGCGCGCCGCCGGGCTCGGCAAGCCTGGCGAGCAACCGCACTTCCCCTTCGGCCAAGGCGCGG
>NZ_APCQ01000740.1:0-62474 GCF_000410615.1 Novosphingobium sp. B-7
CTGAGAACGTCGCTTACCCTTCTCACACCTCAAGGCCATCCTCAGAAAAGCCGGCGAGCGCACCGTCTCCGGCCTTTGGGACCTCATCGGCTAGTTCGTCGATCTCTTCGGGCCTGCCGAATACGCCAATTAATTCAGCTCATGCGGTTAGGACCTGACTGATCGAAATTCGCTCCAAGCAATGCCGTTCACTGGCAACGCCACAAAGGCATTTTATAGTTCCCCGGTGAACCTGGACAAAAAACCACCAATTCCGCATAGACTAGTTGCGCAATACTTCCAATATTGCGCCTCCTCGTATCCTCGAACTGGCAGTTTTCCGTTCCCAACCGCGGCACTACAAAACCTTTCCACGCCGCCTAGATATTCTTAGGGGTATAATAGTGAGAGTACTTCTCATCATAATAGTAGCTCCCAACGGATCGCGCCCCAGGATCCACCATCGAAAGCACAGCACCAACAAGGTTCGAGCCATCACTCTTGAGTGCATTGACGGCTGACTCAACCACGTGCTGCGGTGTGTCGTCCCATTTTACAATCAGCACGACCGCATCAGAAAGTGCAGCGATAAAACGTCCGTCTGCGAGACCAAGAAGAGGCGGCAAATCGAGGATGACTGCATCGTACATCTCCGAGAGCTTGCTCAACAAGTCATTCATCGCCTGGTTGCCAAACAGATTTTCGGAACTGAAATATGGAGCACGAACCAGAATCTGATCCATGCCATCCAGACCGGAAGGCTGGATAGCTTCCTCCAGCGTAATTGAGCCCTGCAAGAGCTCCACCGTTCCTGCAATATCTTTGACGTTACTAGCAATCTGACGTAATTGTGCACGGCGCACGTCGACATCGAGCAGGATGGTCTTGCTACCATTCAAAGCCATGGTCCGCGCAAGTGCCAAAGCCGTCGTGGTCTTACCTTCAGACGGCATTGCCGACGTCAGCGCAATAAGCTTGGGACGCGCAAGCCCAGCTTTGACGCCCACGATCGACGCGCGAATATTACGCAATGCCTCGGCAAATTGTGACGTTGGCTTGTCCAGCAAATTATCAGCTGGGCGCTCCGTTTTTTTCAGCGCCGGGATAGCGCCAATCAGCGGAATACCAAGTGTGCCTTCAATATCCTCGACACTGCGTACGCCAGAAACCATGAGTTCCTGTGCGGTGATCACGGCGACACCAGCGCCAAGGCCGACGAGCAGCGAAACGAGGAATAGAAGCGGCTTGTTTGGAAATGCTGGGGCGGCTGGCGTCTCAGCAGCATCAATGATTCGCGCCTGCGCAATCGAGTTCTGCGATGCTTGACGGCTTTCCATGGCGAGCGACGCTGCTTTGTCATAAGCAGCATGCTTGGAGTCGGCGTCGCGCTGCAGACTATCGGCCGTCACCCGTGCACGCACATCCTGGGCTTGTTGGCTTTCTAGCCCTGCCATTTCCTGGCGTAGCCCTCGGACTTGGGCATCGCCAGCAGCCGCTTTTGCCTCGAGCGCACGAATGATGCGACTAGCTTCATCACGGATCTGTCCGTCAATTTGCGCAAGCTGATCCTTAACCCGAATCGCTTCGGGGTGACGCGGACCATAGCGGTTTTCAATTTGACTGAGATCGCGAGTCACTTCTGCGCGCTGACGCCGCAGATCAATGATGGTCTGCGAGTCGAGAACGTCTGCTACGGTGTCGATACGGCCTGCTCGTACCTGCGCCTTGGCCATAGCGACCTGGGCTCGGGCAGCTTCTGCGGACGCTTGGGCGACACTCAGCTGCGTCGCAAGAGGACCGACCTGTTGGTCGAGAATCGTTGTCTGAGAATTGTTTCCACTCTTAACGATGCTGTGTTCAGCCTGGAACGCTGCAACCTTGTCGTCGGCCGCACGGGCTTCGTTGGCAAGCTCTTGCAGCCGCTGCTCGAAGAACTGGAACTGTCTGGCGGCAGTGCCGATGTTGGTGTCGACGCGAGTATCTAGGTAAGCCGTCGCAAAGGCGTTTGCGATGGTCGCCGACTTGGCAGCGTTGCGATCGCGATAGCGAATGCCAATGATATAGGTGAGCTTTTCACGGCTCACCCCGAGATTTCCCATCACCTGACGGGTAACCCGATCGAGCTTGTCGGACTCACTGAGTGGGCCGCTTTTTTTCTCGGCCTGAGCGATTCCTTCGCTGAATTCAGGATCCCTGATCAGATTAAGCCGCTTGACGACTGTCCGCCCCAAATCAAGTGAGTTGATCACCGAAACTTCCGTCTCGATCGCCTCGCTTGCGAGTTGGGCCTGGGCATCGGACGCACTGCGTGCCAGCGGATTGCGCGACGGATCGATCTGCAGTCGAACCACGCCTTCATAGACGGGCTTCAACGACAGCGTTCCTGCCACACCAAGGACTGTGACACCAGCAGCGACCAATCCTAACGTCAGGATCCGCCGTTTCACGACGTCGCGGGCCGTGCGAATGACATCGGCCAGACGTGCCTCGTAACCTGCCGTGTCGTTCATGACTTTCATTGTTGCGTCGCCCCTTGCCGTGACACACTGCACGTGAGTTCGAAAAAATTGTTTTTCACTATCATAGTCTCAACTGGATTGAGGCTTGTCCACTCAACTCATTGAAGGATACGCTTCCCGAGTTGTTCGTGGGTCGCCCACGCCCATAGCTCAGACCAATGACCAAACTGGTATAGCGATCTGCCTGATAAGCGCCCTGGAAGCGAACCTGTGCGATGGACTGACCAAGACGGTCGTTCTTCTCGACGGGACTGCGCTGAATCCACAGTGCACTGGCTGACAGCAGGAGGTTTCTCAGTAGAGCATGATCTACGCCAGTAGACCAGGTAACATCGCGGTAAGCGCCAGTGTTGACGTTGTAGTTGATGTCCTGGAACGTGCTGCGGACCGCGATCGTGACTGTAGTGAGCGGAGAGACAAACAACTGCAAATTGGAATCGAACGTCAAACCAGCTACGCTGCCATACCGCGCAGCATCGTAATGACGACGAGTATAACCAATTCCAACTTTCCCTCTTAGCAACCCTGAAAGATCTAATGCAAGACCTCCAATCACTCGATAGGTATTCCCACCGCGGTTGGCCGAACCATCCGAACGCAGCGCAAGGTAGCGGGTGCGGTCAGTATTGATCTGCAAGTAAGCCGCAACGCTAGGCGTAACCGCGTAATCACCTTGGAGCGCATATCGATAGATGTCCCTGTTGCGCTCAGCTTGGCTCAGTACGGATCCATCCGTAAAAGATAGGTTATTGAAACGGAAGGCATAATACTCAACCGTTCCAGTCAAACGAGTCTGGCCGGCCTCGTGGACAACGGATAGCGCAGGATTGAAGCGAGTGAATTGCGAAAGCACAAATGCATTAACAGTCAGCTCACTGAGATACGGCGTTTCGGCGCGACGATCGAGATCAAGCTTGGCGCGAAGCTTAAGTTCTCGCGAAATATCGAAATCCCCTGCACTTAATATCGTATATTCCTGCCTATTGCGCAAACCCTGATGTGCATAACGAACAATATCAGTGCTGGCATTCAAAGAAAACTTGTGACGCGACCAATCAGAATAGGCCTGCAACTGCGGCTTGAGCGTGAACAGTGCATCGGCAACCCTGCCAGCATTGTTGATATAGACGTTATCGGTTGCGCCTGAGGCAAATGAAATTGCAGGGAAGAGCTCGAAATTGCCCGCTCGTACGCCGACTGGCAGGAAGTGCGGATCGACATCCTCGACAACGCTCTTATTCCGCCCCCGATCGAATTCGGTCGGCACGAAAGGGTCAAGTATAGTCGTAACCGATTGGGCACGCACTACCGCAGGACATGCAACAATTGCGATGAACCCAAGAGCACTGTAGGTTTTCGGCAAAACTGATGGCCAAAATCCACATGCACAGTGGAAGGCTCGCCGGGCGGCCGATCGCACCACGCGCCGATCAGCTTCCTGCCGCAGGACGATGCCTCCGCATCGCTGCCCCCCCCCAGACACGGACCAGCTCAGAAATAACGCTCGCCGAGGCGGATAGTATCGCCCGGCAAGATCCGAAGCGAGGAGGTCAGGTCATATTCAGTTTCCGCCACCTCACCAAACTTGCGAATAAAGACCACGGTCCGCTTGGCACGCGGGGTGTACCCACCGGCCGTAGCAATCGCATTGAGTGCAGTCATGCCATTCGCGTAGGGATACTGACCGGGTTTCTCGACTTCACCGAGGATGAAGAACGGTCGGTAGACCGAAACCTCCATCGCTACGCTGGGCTTGAGAAGATAGCCATCAGCCAGCTTAGCCGCGAACTCGTCCGCGACCAGCTTGGTCGTCTTCCCTTGAGCGACCAGATCACCGACCAGAGGCAGCGAGATCGTCCCATCAGATCCCACGGCGAACTCGCCAGAAAGGTTAGGCTCGTTGAATACGGTCACCCTGACCTTATCACCTGCGCCAAGCAGATAGGTTTCATTCACGTCGGCCGAGAGCTGATATCGCTCACCCGACGAAACGCGCAAACCGCTCGGCCCCGCACAGCCGGCAAGGGCCACGAGCGCCAGGAATGTCAGATACCTACACAATCCCACGAAATTAACGCCCTTCCGATTTTGGCCTACCGCTAAGGGTGTAAGCACCTAATCCAAAATGTTCAAGCCCCGAAATTTCGCTAGAAACCGGTCCCTATGACACATCGCGAATGAAAATAGACGCCCCAAAATGAAAATATCGAAAAAATTTTCCGAATTTCTAGTAGATTTATTATTAAAACAATCATTTCTCCGGGCGCTTTTTGAATTCTCACTTCAGGATTTACTGATTTTATCCCTTACAGAGATTTTTTATTTTATCCCATTATTCTGCACTTTGCAGAATAATTCCTACTTTCATCTCACAATCAGCGCCGAACGCGGTGGCTCAAGCGCACTTCTTCGCACACGCAATATGAGTCTTACCCAAGCGATCAATTCCACTCGTACCGTCGGTCCAACTTTGGGTGCACAGACGCAACCTTCGCCTCCGTCAGGTCTTGCTCGGCAGCGCAAGCTTTGGCTTGTGGGGAAGCGCTGTCCAAACGAGTCAAAAAATGCTGCCACGGCATTACCCGCCTACTCGACTGCATTGCTGCACTGCAAAAGCTTTCAACGCCGACGGATGGCATGGCGCAGGCTCGCCCCAAATCCAGCCTGACCCTTTGTAGCCAATATAGACCCGCCCAAAGACATCGGGATCAGCGCCGAGGACAGTCACCATATCCAGTGAACCCACAGGAAATTCGACGAGCCTCTGCCATGTCCTGGTATTGTCGATGGACCGCCAGATTCCATACTGACCGACCACACGGCCGGAGATGTAAATTGCGGGATAGTCCGCGCCTTTCGCCGCTTTGCCCAAGGCGATATCATCGACGCGCGAGACGTCGTTCACCACCTCCCAATGCGCCCCGCCATCCGTGCTGCGGCGCAGCCGAGTATCGGTGGTATAAGGAAAGGCGGAAGTGAAGAAGAGATGCCCTGTCTTGCCTGGCACCGCACGCAGCTTGGCTGCAAAGCCACTGCTAGGGGCGATCTCGCCATGGTATACCTGCGTCCACGAGACACCGCCATTGGTGGTCCGCCACAGCCCGGCGAGGCCCTCGTTCGGAGCCTCGCCGCTATGCACTAGATAGAACGTCGCCGGCTTGGCCTTGTCTGCAGCCAGAGTCTTCCGCTGGTTCCATGTTCCGAAGAACGAACCGGTATTGTCACCTATCGCGCCCTCAAGCCGCACCGGATGCCAGGTGGCGCCGCGGTCGGTCGTATAGAATGGCGTGCGGTTGCGCCCTGGCGCCCAGACAATGTTGTCGCGGTTGTCTGAGGCTACGGCGATGGTTCCGTAAGACATACGCCACGGATCGTCCGGCTTGGTTCCGGGCGGCGTTGGCAATGTTGCAAACTTCGTCCAGCTATTGCCGCCGTCCGTGCTGTAGCCAGCCATGACCGCATTGCCGTCGTCCGAGCAGCATTGCCGGGTGTCGGAAGCGTTGGTGACCAGGAAACTCGGGTCTGCCGGCGTCCAGTCTATCTGTTGTACCGCAATGAATGACCGACGCGGGACGAACCGCGTAGAAAAGGCGGCAAGATCCGATTTGATGTGCGTGCCGAAATCCCAGCCGGAAAACAGCGGCGCGTGTCCCGGCGCCTGGGTTATGTCATTGGCGACGAGTTCTTCGATGCCGCGCGTCTGGCTGACCCACTCGAGATTGGTCGCACCTGGCTGAAGGTCAGCGTAAAAAACGCCCATACCTTCTGCCACCCAGATTCGGTTGGGGCGTACCGGATCAAAAAGCAGGTCGCCGGTTGAGAAAAAGGAGCCATTGGCGATCTTGAGCCAAGGCGGATCGCCTTGCCCCACCTTTGCTGACGCCGAGAGCGTTGCCCAGTTCGCGCCCGCGTCCTCGCTGACATAGCCGCTGCCAGAAATATCGGAGACTACGATCCGATCGCTCCGGGGATCGACTGCAACAGCAGCATAGGGCGCTGCACGCAGGTTCTTTTCCTTCACCAGATCGTGCCAGATGCCATCTCTGTATTGCCAGATCGTCTTGCCGGTCCCGTCTGCTGCAATGAATCCGCCCTTGTGATCGAAAGCACCACGGTTAAGCGACGTCGGAGCGATGCCGGCACTGGGCAAAGGCGCGAAAGTAGCACCCTGATCGCGCGAGACGTACATTCCACGTCCCGAAACGAAGGCAAAGACGCGTGCGCCAGACGCTCTGTTCGCCGCGTCGAACCAGACCTGGGAGCCCGGCGCCTGCATGCCCTCGGCCTGCGGGTTGCGATCGACGCTCGGAGGAAGTGAGGTGACGCGACGCCAGGACCGGCCCGCATCGCTGCTGCGCCACATCCCATCGGCTGGCGAACCGAGCAGAACGATGTCCGGATTGCCTGGGTCGACAGCGAGAAACGGTCCGTAGAGGCGCCAATCGCTATTGGCATCCCACGTCAGCGGGAAAGGATTGCCTTCGCTTGCAACAACCCAGGACTGACCACGGTCATCCGAGCGATAGACCTGACCCTTGATTGCCAGGTAAATGCGGTCCGGGCGGGACGGAGCGACAGCAACTTCGAAAGCGCCGGTAGCAACGCCGTCCTGGACCCGATTCATCGCAGGCATAGTCGCAGATGTAGCGAGCTGCACCCAGCGATTTGCTGCACTGTCCCACAAATAGGCACCGTAAACGTCGGCTCGCGCGACAAACGTTTTGCCAGCCGGATCCATGGACAGGCCCGTGATGAAGCCACCACCGCCGACAGCCACGGCCGACCAGCGATAGGCCTCGTTGGCAACCGGGCCGCCGGCCTGTGAAAGAGCCGGCGGGGGCGTCGTGGCCAGAGGTTCAGGATCGTTGCGATGCAGATAGGCAGCCGCGCCTGCCGCGATGGCGGCCAAGGCCAGAGCCGCCCCGCTCCAGGCCATTACTTTGCGCCCCCGGCGCTTGGGCTGAACGAACTGTTCGAAACGAATGTTCTGGCGATCGCGGGGCACTGCTGCTTCCTTGGTTGTCCCGGGCAAATGGCGTCAGAAAAGCCGGCGCACGAGGTTGTCGCGACTTCAGTCATGAGTCTTGGTAGCAAGGTGCCAGAAGGCCCTGGGATTGGTCGTGAGATAGCGCCATCCCAAGCGGATCGGCTCGCGCGCTCCGCGGTATGCCCATTCGAGCGCAGCCCGACGCATCCAGATCGGCGCACGCGAGACCCCTGCCCCATAGTAATCAAACAAGCCGCCGCACGTGTGGATCCAGGCAACGCCTTCGAGTTGATCGCGACACTCCAGGGCAATGGCTTCCTGAAGTCCACAGCCAAGCCCCAGCCATAGAACATCGGCACCGGAACGGCGAATGTCGGCGCAGATACCAGCAAGCTCACGATGTTCGAAGTACCCATTGCGAGCGCCAACAACTTCAAGGCCGGGGTATCGCGCCTGCAAATACGCGGCTGCGCGTTCAGCCACCCCGGCACGCGCCCCGAGGAAGTAAAAGCGAGTACCAGCGCGCGCCGCCTCCGCCGAGGCATCAAGAATAAAATCTGTCGTCGCCAAGCGTTCGGGCAGTGGATGGGTGCAAAACATCCGGCTCGCATAGACCAACGGCATGCCGTCAGCGTTGATCAGGTCCATCTGATCGATCAGAGCGCGGAAGGCTGGCTGCGAGTGGTACATTGCGATCGTATTGCCGTTGGCAGACGTAATGACGCGTGGCCGTTGCAGGTCGCCCGATCGCGCTCTGGCGGTATCGCGCACCATGATGCGGCACATCTGTTCGCGCGTCAAACGCACGATTGGCAGTCCGGCGACCGTGACAGTCTCGGGATGGGAGAACCAGTCGGCAGAATCCAACACGCGGATCACTTCGGCGCTCAATTCCAGATCGTCGGATTTATCGATCAAGCGTGCACCTCGGGAGCCCTGAGCGGGGTTCAGTTAATGACCTCTTTGCAACGATTTTGCCGCAATGCAACAGAATAAGACAGCCGCGGTATCGCCTCACCGGACGCGGTATCCTCGGAACCGCAATACTTATAGACGGTGATTGTCAAATAGCGAACGCCTTGTCTCCCGACCGGCTAACGTTGGCGGCGTACGTCCTGGGGGCCAAATCGGCCTGCTCCCACACCAAGGCTCGGAATACCACGAAAGGAAAAGCGTTGCTGCAGCCGCCGCTGCAAAACCTGATGCTGGCCCTCACTCTGCGCCGCCAGATGATGAGTCAGGACGACAGCCACCAGCAGCATGATCTGCACCGGCGTGCTACCCAGCAACGACGACTCGCTCAAATTGTGCATCGCACAATAAAAGATGGTCGCAGCCAGAATCGCGCGACGTGAACGGCTGATCTGCCAAGCGGACAGCAGCTTGAATACCGGCCAGACGAGCATTGCGAAGATGGCAAGCGTCATACCTGGCAGACCGATTGTCACCAGCATGTCCAGATATCCATTATGACCATGGCCAACAAACTTTGCGACCCAGCCGCTATCGAGCTTGTAGACCGGACTGGCTGGCCCAATTTGCCAGAACGCCGCGTAGCCGGTTCCAAACCAAGGATTCTCGCGCGCATATTCAAAAAGAATATGCCAGATTCGTCCGCGCCCCGTAAACGCGCGCGGATCGTCGAGCATCCGCGCGACGCTCGGTGAAGACACCAAGAACGCGATACCCACGCATAGCGCCGTGAGCGCTCCGGCCCACACGAAAAAGCGCTGACGCGGGTTATAATAGAGCATGAGATATCCAACCAAGATCGCAGGCGGCAGCACCAGCATCGAGGTCTTGGAGTTGGTCTTGTACAGGAAAAAGCCGGACAGCAGGATCACCGGAATGCAGATGAGCCATGACAGGCGGCGGCGATCGAACAGGAAGAGCAGGATCGTCATTGCCATGACCGGACCTGCAGCGTTCTTGTGACTGAAGACCCCGCGCCAGTCGCCCGCGGTCGTATCGGTATCGCCCAGCACGGCGGTGTGTACTGCCAGAGGGCTGAAAAAGACAGCCAGAAAACTGGCAAGCACGAGCCCGACGAGAATCCAACGCAACAAGCTGAGCGTGCGGACAGCACCAAGATCACCGACTACCCGAACCACCACCCACGTGGTGAGGCCGAACGAGATCAACCGGCGAAGTGAGATCAGCGGAACGAGAGACCAACTGATCGAAAGCAGACAATAGCCAAGGAGTAACCACAGGGTCAGCGGCATGGCCATCGGCGGCCGGGTGCCTTCGAAATCGATCTGCGCAATGAGCAGAAGCGCACAGGCCCCCAGCATGCCCAGCTGGCGAAAGGCATCGCCACCGGCACTGTCACCGCTGGCCGACGTAGCGAAGAACAAGCTGGTTCCCACTGCCGTCATCATCAACAGGACGAACGCGCCGACGGACAGCAGGCGACGCCTCGCCATCTCCACATTGCGGCGGTCTTCCAGCATCAGGCGCCTTGCGCCAGTGGAGAGCCTTACCATGGCGCAACGCCCGGCATCACGCGAGTCGGAAGCGCTCGGCAAAAAGACAATGGTCTACGCGTCATCGCCGCCGACCCTGCCCACTGGCTGCGCATGTGTCGAGGCATAATCACGCCGCGATTCTGCTGAGCAGCGTTTCATACTTGTTGACCATCGCCGCGCTGCTAATTTCCAGGCCGAGGCGCCGCGCACGCTCTGCCCAGACACCGCGCGCGCTATCGTCGGCCAGCAATGTTTGCAGTACGGCTGCCAACGCTGCTGGATCGCCAAGCGCAACGGCTTGGCCACATAGGTTACCTGCCTTGTCGGTGATGCCTTCGCATTGCACGGGTACGCTCGACACAACAAGCGGCAGACCCAAGCGCGCGGCCTCGATCAAAGCCAGACTATGCCCCTCGTAATGGCTTACCTGCACAAACACCTGCGCCCTCGCGCACTGGCGTAGCGCGTCAAGGCGGCTCATCTGTCCGAGGAAATTGACCCGATGCGCGATCCCGAGATCACCTGCCAAGGCGCGCAAGGTCTCTTCATCCTCGCCGCCGCCGACGATATCCAGCGTTCCGCTCGTCATCGCTGCCAGAGCATGGAGCAGTTGCGGGTAGTTTTTCTGGTGGCTGAGACGCCCGACAGCAATGCAGCGACCTGGGATCGGTGCCGTATGCTTGAGGGTGGCATAAAGCTCATCAGCAAATCCCTCAATGTGCTGAGGGAGAGCATTGTGAATGACCTCCAGCTTGTTTCGGTACCGCCGCGAAACTGCCGCAAACGAATTGGCAACAGCGGCTGACACGCAGACGATCCGCTTCACTGCGGGAAGGCGGCCCGAGAGCGCGTCCAGCCGAGCGGTGATCCGATGGTGGGTTGCTTGCGGAGAGTGGTGGGTGACGACGACACGCGTGCCGGTTCTGGCAAGGGTAGCAGCCACTGGCACGACAACATTGGCGAACGGCATGGCGGTCACGACCACATCGGGCCGCGCAGAGCGCAACCAGCGGATAAGCGCAACCATCAGCCGAAACAGACCGACTGGCCCCGCCGGCCGACGTTGCAACACGTGGTGCCACCCTTCTCGCTGCGCGTCCCGGCCGTCGCCGCCCCGACCGTCAGGATAGAGGACGAAGCGGCCAACCACGTGGCCGCGCTGCGCCAGGCCGTCTGCCACATCGTTCCATATCTCGCGCAGTCCTCCCGGCGCACTGTGCGTCATGGCAAAGTACCAACCGCCGCGCGGCAACCTCGCGCTCACGTCACCAACTCCCCGGGTGAATCGGCGGCCAAAGTATGCCCACGCAACCAAGCGCGATCCTCGACATCATCGTTGACCCACCGTTCGATCAGTGTTCCCCATTTCACCGGGCACTGCATCCTCTCCCAGGCCAAGTGCGATTGTCGCGAGAGGATTGCGTAAAGCGTTGTGTCGCCGAACAGCCGCCCGATTGCATCGGCCAGGCCCGCGACGCTCCCCGCCGGGAAAATTAGTGCGCTTTCTCCGTCCCGCAAATGTCCAGCAAACATCGGATGATCCGAGGCGATGAGCGGTGTCCGCGACGTCAGCGCTTCATACAATGTCAGAGGTAATCCCTCGGGAAAGGCATGACGACTGGGCACGACCACAGCATCGGCAGCCCGCATATGCTCTCGCACCGCCGTATTGGGGATAAGGCCAAGAAATGTGACGCGATCGGCAACACCGAGGCGCCGCGCTAGCTGGCGGTACGCCTCCACCTTCCCGGCACCAGCGATTTCAAGGCGAATGTCGTGCGCCGGGGTCAGTCGAGCCACTGCCCGAATCAGCTCGCCAATGCCTTTGGACCGCACAATGGATCCGGCATAGAGCAAGCGCCGCGTGCGCCCGGGTGCGAGCTGTTTGGGAAGGCTGTCTCGCGGTGAGCGCTCATGCGGAAAATCCCACGCCAGTACCTTACGCGCCGAGACGCCGAGATCAACCAGGCCACGTGCAGCATTTACGCCGTGATTGGCAACGAGGCTGACACCCGGCATATTCAGCAATCGAGGCAACTGGCGATAGCGCCACCAGCGCCGGATCGGATCGAGGTGAAACGAATCGGCCAGCAAGCAACCAACCGTGATACGCCGGCCCAGCCCCCAGCGCAGTAAGGCTGGTAGGGGGCCATGGATGACGACATGGGTTGGATCGAACCGTGCCATCACCGCCAATGCCGGTTTGAGGTCGCGGTAGGGATCCGCACCAGCGCCGAGCACGCGCGCGCCATTAGGCAGGCGCTCATCGTAGAGCGGCGCCGCGCAGCACAGATAGCCGACATCCTCGAAGCGCTCCGCCATGTGCGCAAGCTGATCGAGGATATAGCCGTGACCGTAATACACCTCGCTTCCGGATCGCGCTCGCAACCGCCATGCTTCGCGAAAATCACCAGCAGAATGGACGATGAGCAAACGCTTGCCAGTGCGGGCCGCTGTCATGGGTGCAGCGCCTTTGCCGCTATCGGCTGCGTTGGAGCTGTACGCGCACGGACCATGCCTTGGATCAATCCGATCGCATTCACGTTCCACGTCGCCAAAGAATAGAGTCCGAGACGCAAGCCACCGCGTCGCCAAGAGAGAAAGGCAATAGGTACCGCAAGCAGCCCAGCGAATAGCCCCCATTGCCCGCACAGCATGCTGGCAAGAAGGCATATCCACCACGCCCAGACCGCGATGCCGTTGCGCAATTGCGAGAAATTGCGCACGATCTGACTTTGATGTCGGCGGCGCAATCCCGCGCGAACCACCTCCCCTGGGCCGCCAGCATAGCCGCTGCGCAGGCGCTTGAGCATCAGGCGGTAGCCACCGACCGCATGGCCATAGTGGTGGACTGCCAGCTGATCGATCCGGGCCAACTTCCAACCTTGCGCCCGCAATCGCGCGCCCAGTTCGAATTCCTCGAATGCATGCAGATTGCGATCAGCGAAGTATCCCACCGAGCGAATCGCAGCACAACGATAGAGCCCGCCGCAGTCCAGGCGATCGACATCCCCAGCAAGAGCGGAACCTTTTTCCAGATCGGAACGCGCCCGCAACTCAAACTCGATGCTTTGCGTCTGCGCCTCGATGACGCGCCCCCCAACCGCGGCATAGTCCGGGTTGTCGCGCAGAAAGGCGAGGCCAGCGCTGATGAAAGCCGGATCGAGCACCATGTCACCGTCAAGCAGGTAGAAAAACTCGCCCTGCGCCTGCTGGTAAGCGAGTTGGGCACCGATCCCGCAGCACCGCTCGGCCGGATTGCTGAGCTGCCAGACACGAACCGGGGCGCCGCGGGCGGCGAACTCCAGAGCGATGGCCGCAGTGCGGTCATGCGAACCACTGTCCGCGAGCACGACTTCGCCGTCGATATCCGAAAGGGAGGCCAGCGCGCTGGTCACCGCCGCGGCGATATGGCCCTCCTCGTTCAAGGCCTTGATGCCGATAGAGACCAGAGGCGACGCGCTCATGGAGCCGTCCTGCGATGCTCTTCGTGATAGATGTCGCCGTAGCGCGCGATCATCGCCTCGGGCGCAAACCGCGAGGTCAGTTCGGGAACGAACGCAGCAGCCTGTTGCTGGGCGGCTTGCGGCGCCTCCAGGATCCTCGCGAGCGTCAATCCCAGCATCTGCGCGTCGTCCACGGCCGCGCAGAACGGATAATCAGCGGGCAAGGCCTCAACGAGCCCGGGGGCGCGTGTCGCAACAAGCGGCACCCCGGAGAGGAGCGTCTCGATGGCAAGCACGCTGAATCCCTCGAAACGCGATGGCATCAACACAGCGTCAAACTCGCGAAGGCGCAGCGACAACCCGCCGATGGGCGGGGTCATCTCAATCACCCAGCGAGGCGCAATCCCGGCCAACTCAGCGCGCAGGGCTTCCTCGAGCGGTCCGGTTCCTGCGATCTGGACCTTGACGTCCGCTCGAGGGCAAGCGGCATGGGCCGATGCCAGGATCGCCGGGAGCAGGTCGGGGCCTTTTTGAGCGATTAACCGGCCCGCGAAGAGCACGCTAACCGCAGCCCTTGCCGGCCCCACACCGCCTCCATCGCCAACCTCACTGCCAGAAGCCTCGCCCCCGCCAAGTGCCGGCGGAGGCACCCGCGCGCCATTGTAGATGACCTCAGCTTGTGGTCGCGGGCGCCGCGTGCCGATCGCCGCATCGGCTTCTGCGGCGGCCTGCGACACCGAGACAGCGCGTGCTGTCGCCAGTCGATCCGTAACCCAACGCCCGATCCCGCCCCAAGCAATCCACAATTCACTGTTGTGCACGGTGCGCACCATGGCGACGCGCCGCGTCCACGGGAACAACATCCGGGCGATCGCCCAGGTGAGCTCGGGCATTTCGGTGTGCAAGTGCACCACGTCCGGCTGGAAATGCGAGACCGCGCGTGCAAGACGCCAGGCGGCAACGATCGCGCCGCCTTTCTTGTAGTGGCCACGCGCGCCCAGGAAGATGGGAATATCGAGATCGGCAAGTTGCGCGCGCATGGCGCGCCCGACAGGGGTCGGCTCCACGTCGAGCACGGTAGCCACCGCGAAATCGGTCGATCGCTGCAATGCGCTCACCAGATCAAGCGCGATGACTTCAGCCCCGCCCATGTCGAGCTTGGTAATGATCTGGAGAACCCGCGGGCGGACCTGCCTGCCCTCCGCGACCCAACCCGTAGCACTATTTGGCGTTGCGATTGAAATCATGGATCCGAATGCTATTCCCGCCGCGCTGCTTGACGGCCCCCCATTGGCGCTGCCAAGCGTCTATCAGGATGACCTCTTGGCGTCGAGCAGGTTCCACGGGTCTTGGCACATTCATGGGGGCGAACTTGCCGACTACTGCCAGCGCTCAGCGTAACGATCTCGCTGGCGGACCGCACTTCAGCCGTGAACCATTGAGGTATCGCCCGGATATCGATGGATTGCGCGCTGTCGCCATCCTGCCGATTCTCCTGCTGCACTGCGGGCTGACATTCATCAAAGGCGGCTTTGTTGGCGTCGACGTCTTTTTCGTGATTTCGGGGTATCTGATCACCGAGATCATCACGCGCGAAATTGCGCAGGGGCACTTCTCGCTGTTAGGGTTCTATCAGCGCCGCGCGGTGAGAATCCTTCCCGCTTTGGGCCTCATGATCGCCGCAACGCTAGTGGCGGGATGCTGGCTGCTGCTGCCGATTTCTCTCCAGGACCTTGGCAAGAGTGCGGCTGCTACCAGCCTGTTTGGCTCCAACATCTATTTCTACCTGACCAGCGGCTACTTCGCGCAAAAGGCTGAAGTCCAACCCTTGATCCACACATGGTCGCTGGCGGTGGAAGAGCAATTCTATCTATTCTACCCGCTTCTCCTCCTGGCACTGCGCAGCGCAGAACGCAGGGTTCTGATCCGGACACTCGGAGCGATAGCGATCGCTTCGTTCCTGATCGGCGGATGGTTTGCTGCACGCGACCCGAACGGCGGGTACTTTCTGCTGCCCTCGCGCGCATGGGAACTCATGCTCGGCGCGCTGGTCGCGCTGCGTTGCTACCCGCGTATCGAATCCGCCCGGTGGCGATCAATGCTGTGCATGTTCGCCCTGGTCGCGATCGTGGTATGCGCGGTACGGATTGGCGCGACATGGCCGTTCCCTGTTCCCTTTGCGCTGCCCCCCGTGATCGGCGCCGCCGTGTTGCTGGCCTATCTGCCCGGCACGGCTGCCGCGCGCCTGCTCGAGACCCGGCCGCTGCGCGCAATCGGCCGTCTCTCCTACTCGCTCTATTTGTGGCATCGCCCGATCATCGCCTTCTACATGATCGATCGGCCTGCGACGCTGAGCTTTACCGACAGCGCGATTCTGCTGACGATGTCCTTCACAGCGGCGACCCTGTCCTACTGGCTCGTCGAGCGCCCGGCCCTGCGGCGGTGGCGCGGTGTTCGCGATCCAGGCGTGCCTTCCGGCTCGCCGATCCGCTTCGTCGCCACCGCATTTGCCGGGATTGCGTGTTTTGCCGTAGCCGGCCTCGTCATTGCTGGTGCTGCCTGGCAGATCGTCGCGTTGCCTCCTGCAGTAGCCAAAGTTGCTGCCTACCAGAGTTTTGACAGCACGCCTGCGGGGCGTGCGCAGTTCGATCTGGATCACTGCTTCGTAATCCCCACCGGACGCGCCTACGATCCTACCTGCCTGGTTCCTGCCACGGACCGCCCCAACATCATGCTGGTTGGCGATAGTCATGCCGGGCAGCTGTCACTCGCCCTGCGCCAGGCGATGCCAGGCGCGCATCTGGTTCAGGCAACGGCTGCAGGCTGCCGGCCGCTACTGGAGGGACCGGGGCTCCCCGGTTGTCGCGCCATCGTGAACGCGGCCTATCACAAGGTGGATCTCCGCAAGATCGAGACGGTAGTGCTGGCTGGCCGCTGGTACAGCGAAGACATGCCGGCCCTGGTCAAGACGATCGCATATCTGCGCGCGCGCGGATCTCGCGTAGTGGTCGTGGGACCGGTGGTTGAGTACGATGCGGACGTGCCGGACGCCCTTGCGCGCGCCATGCTGAACAATGATCTTTCGCATCTTGAAACGCTCAGGATCGTCGACCGTATGCCCCTTGACGCGCGCATGCGTCAGCTGATCCCGTCGACCGGTGCACACTACGTCTCGTGGTTTGCCCTTGAATGCCCAAATGGGCGCTGCCGCCGCTTCAGCGCGACAGGAGGTCCCCTGCACATGGATCGCACACACGTGACCCCGGAACTTGCAGCCGAGATGGCCGCAAGCATCGCAACCCAGGCCGGTAATCGCTAAATCTGGGTAACGGTCTTGGTCCGCTTGCGCAGCGCCGCAAAGACATCCTGACCACCCGCTGATGATTGCCCCTTTCGCTCGTCGCGCGCGTACCAGCCATAGGCATAAGCCACGGCAATCATCATCATGACGCCGACGAAGCTGTCTCGCTCGAAAAGGCTGCTCTCGGTGCAGTTATGCCCGACGCAGAAGACCAGCAGGGCAACCGCGAGCGCGCCGCGGCGCGCCGACACGGCGCTGGTGAGCAACCTCACGGTGGGTACAATGACGGTCGCGATCAGTGCGAGCGCCAAACCGGGCGCACCGATGGTGACGAGGAGGTCGAGGTATCCGTTGTGCCCCACCGAAATCTCGCGCACGAAGCCAGTCCCGTAAGTGTAGACGGGGCTTTCGAACCCGACGTTCCAGAACGACCCGAAGCCCGTGCCGAGCAGCCAGTTGTCTTGGGCGTAGCGCAGCAGCGTGCCCCAGATGAGGCCACGCCCGGTAAATGCCTTCGGATTGAGGATTTGGTCGTACGATGTCGCGCTGAAGAAGATGCTGTCGAGGAAGAGCATCGCTGCCGACAGGACCATGAGCAAGGGAATGGCAAAGCGCCGGATAGTGCGATCGAAACGCAGGAAGATCCAGCCCGCGATCAGCGCGATGACAACCATGCCGCCGGACGTCTTCGACTGGGTCTTGTAGAGGAAGTAGGTTGCAGCCGCGATAATCGTGAGACGAACAGCTAGGTGGAGCCGGCCCGGACCGAACACGAACAGCAGGATCGTGATCGCCGCCACGGCTCCGGCAAAGTTCTTGTGGCCCATCATCCCGCGCCAGTTCCCGTACAGGGCTGTCACATCATAGGACAGGTGGATACCGAAAGACGGATCGAGCCAAACGGTCAGGTAGTTGGCCACCAGTGCGATCACGAGCACGAGCCGCAGAACCTCGAGCGAGCGTTCGTAACCGCCGCCGCGCACCAGGATGAACGCAAACCACACCGAAATCGTGGTCAGAACGACACGCTGCAGCGCGACGTCAAAATTGATTGCCCAGGCCAAGCTGATCCAGCACCATGCGAGCGCAATACCAATGGGAAGTGGCACCTTAAGCGCCCAGGTGCCATGCCCCTCGCGCAACACAGCAAAGACCAGCAGGCCGAAGGTCAGGATATAGCCGACCTGACGCAACAAACTGCCACTGTCCGTCCCGTTCTGGCCGTCCATGTTGGTAATGACCGGACCGATCAGGACCAAAAGGAAAAAAGCCAGCCCCGAGAAGATCAGGATGCGGGAGGTCAGGGTGCCGGAAGAAGATGCCATGACCGCCTGTATAGATTAATCTGCGAGAGCCGCCAGCCGTTGAAGCGATTGCGAACTGCCAAAGATACGAAATTTTCCTGACGGCCCTGGCCGTTCGGCGCCGGACTCGCCCCACCCCCATCACCGCCGGCATGCCGAGGAGACCGCCCCATTGCGAGACGAGCGGTCCGGCAGCGCTTCGGCGCTGCACCGAAATAGCTACCGATGGCACACCGTGGCCCGCGACCTCTTAGCCGGCGTGCATTTGTTGGATTGAACCAGGTGCCTGGTCGAGTAAGGGTGCACCCATGCAGAGTAAGGGATTTCGGGCGAACTTCATCGTCAACGTGGGTGGAGCGGTCGCGACGCTCCTTCTGATGCTGGTGACCGTCCCGCTTTTCGTCGGTCACATCGGCGAGGCCCGGTATGGCGTCATGTCGATCATCTGGATTCTGTTGGGGACAATGGGTTTCCTCGATCTCGGGCTCTCGCGCGCCGCCACCAACGCACTGGCCAAGATCGATCCGGTACAAAAGAGCGAACGCGAGCGTATCTTCATTACCGCCCTGGCTATCAACGGCTTGATGGGATGCATCGGCGGTGCATTCTTGGCCGCGGGCGGCATAGCCTTGTTTGCACATGTCATTTCGGTCCCACCGCAAATTGCCCCCGAAGTGGGTCGAGCGATACCGTGGGTCGCAGGCCTGCTGCCGCTCGCCCTGATGAACGGCGCGGGAATCGGCAGCCTGGAGTCACGAGACCGCTTCCTTGCAGCCAATCTCCTGCAATTGATCGGAACGCTGGCCATTCAGATCGTGCCCCTACTGTGCGCCCTGCTGATCGCTCCGCGTCTCGAGATCGTCGTACCGGCAGCGGTCTGCGCGCGTGGCGCAGCGGTCATCCTGGTGGTGGCGTTTGCCTGGTGGTCGGAGCGAAGCGGGTCACTGCCTCAACTGGATTTCGCAACGGCTAAGGCCTTGTTGCGCTATGGCAGTTGGGTCAGCATCGGCAATACCCTCAACCCGCTGCTGACTTCGATGGACCAGATGGTACTGGGCGCAGCGCTGGGGGTTGCTTCGGTAACCTACTACGCCATTCCCTTCAGCCTCATCATGAAAAGCCAGATTTTTGCGGCCGCAGCCTCGCGCACGCTGTTTCCGCGCATGTCGCGCGTCAGCGCAGAAGAAGCAAACCATCTCGCTCAGGCCACGGTTGGCGGCCTCGGCTACGGGTATGGAGCAATATGTGTCGGCGCAATCGTGATGATGCGGCCGTTCATCACAATCTGGATGGGTCCCACGTTTGCCGACGTGGCTGCCCCCCTGGCCCAGATCATGTTCCTCGGAGCGTGGTTCAATGGCCTCTCGTTCATACCCTTCGAGCTGGTTCAGGCGCAAGGGCGCCCCTATCTCCCGGCGTTGGTGTTCACGCTGGAACTAGCGCCATTCTTTGGCCTGCTGTGGTATCTAACCACCACATTCGGGCTGACCGGTACGGCGATAGCAATGGCGATCCGGATGGCGATCGACAGCCTGCTGTTCTTCTTTGTCAGCCGGCATGCAGCCGGCGCCCTGCTCCGACTTCTGCCGATGGCGGCGACCTTGCTCGCGACGATCGTATTTGCCCGGTTCGTTCCTCTCTCGCTACCACTGGCGATCCTTGTCGCTGCCGCAGGGTGCATAGGTGCACTCGGTCTGGGCTTCCTTCTCGATGACACGATCCGCACCCTCACAGCCAGCCTGCTGAAGAGGGCACAGAGCATCATGACCTCGCACGAACACTAATGCCTGCCCTCTGGTGATCTGGCGCTTTGCATTCGCCTAGGACCTTGCACGCAAGATGCTACCCCGGCGACCACGCCGCGAGCCGGCGATCTATAAGAGGCCACCCGGATGACTGTTCCCATCGTGTTCCGCCCCACTGCCGAATAGGCGCGGACTGGGCGTGCACCAGCCGCCCGGCTTTGCCGACAGGATAGCAAATGGCCGACTGCTCAGGCCCGCGCCTGACCGCAGGAAGCACAGCGTAGACTACCGGTTTGTCTGCGCCGCAAGTGCATGCCCCGGGCGCAGATCAGACAGCGAGGGGCACAGTGCCCGCCACCTGCTGGCTAAGCATATCTGCTGTTATAGCACAGAAAACAGCACGCCAGCATCCTGGTTCTTTGGGGTGGATGCCGGCGCGCAAAGTTCGTGCAGGCCCGCTATCTTACGGGTCCGGCTTTCCTGTAATTCCTCTCGTCATTCCCGGCAATAGAAACAGTCAAATTGGTTTCTTCCGCCTGCCAACGGCCAGATGGGTTATGCGTATCCAGATAAGGGCTGGAAGCGGTTATAGACCACGCGCGCCGTTCTGCGTCCTCATGATGCGGGACAATGCTAAACCCGCGAAGCTGCCGCGAAACAGGCGCAGCCTGTGACACGGCCAGTGCGCCTGTGGTCACGCAGGTTGCCCGACATTCTGTACTGCCGACGAAGTGTGTTCGCGTTGGCTGGTGCCATCACCTTGCGACGTCAGATAGTGGGCACGATCAGCGAACATGCCGCGTCGAAAAAGATCAGACGCAGCTCATGGTTGCATGCAAACCCTCGATGCGGTTTGCAGTCATAAGTCGACAATACCCTTTAGCCGGGCCCCCCCAGCAGAAATGCGATATCGGCGTCATCGAGTGCGCGGCCGCTAGCGCCAGCGTCGCCACCCTCGCGCCACAGCAGATCGGCCAGATCCTGCTTGCGTGCTTGCAAGGCCAGGATCTTGTCCTCGATCGTGTTCATTGCGATCAGGCGGTGGACGAACACCGGCTTGGTCTGGCCGATGCGATGCGCGCGGTCGATCGCCTGGGCCTCCACCGCCGGGTTCCACCACGGATCGTAGAGGATCACCGTATCGGCAGCCGTGAGATTGACGCCGGCCCCACCGGCTTTCAAGCTGACCAGAATCACCGGCACTTCGCCGCTTTGAAACTGGCGCACTGGCGCGGCGCGGTCGCGGGTGGTGCCGCGCAGTTGCGCATGGAGCAGGCCAGCGACGCTCAGGTCGGCGGAAATGCGATCGAGCATCGCGGTAAACTGGCTGAACACGATCACCCGCCGGCCCTCACCGGCCAGCTCGGTCACCATTTCCAGCAGACGCTCCCGCTTGGCCGAGGCCACCCCTTCGCCGGCGCCACCGGGCAACAGACCGGGATCGCAGCAGATCTGGCGCAGCTTGAGCATGGCATCGAGCACGATGATCTGCGCCCGCATCAAGCCGACACGGGCGATCTCCTCGCGCACGCGCGTCTGCATCAGCAAACGCTGACTCTCGTAAAGCCGCAGTTGCCCGTCGGTCAGCGCGATCCGCTCGGAAATCAGCGTCTTGCGCGGCAGCTCGCTGGCCACCTCATCCTTGGTTCGGCGCAACAGGAACGGACGCAGGCGGCGAGCCAGCGCCTGGCGCGCGGTGGCATCGCCGTGCTTCTCGATCGGTGTGCGATAGGCCTTGCGGAACGTATCGAAACTGCCAAGCAGGCCGGGGTTGGTCAGGCTGGCTAAGGCCCAGATGTCATTGAGGCGGTTTTCCACCGGCGTACCAGTCAGCGCGATAGTTTGCGCCGAACGCAGTGCGGCTGCAGCCTTGAACCCGACCGTGGCAGGATTTTTTAGCACGTGCGCCTCGTCCAGCACGACCAGCGCCCAGGCGCGGTCCGCCAGAATATCCTTGTCGCGGGCCAGCAACGGATAGCTGGTCAGCACCACACCGGCTTCCACCATTGCTGCCGCGCCCTCGCGCCGGGCCTGTCCGTGCCAGACATGACAACGCAGGCCAGGGGCAAAGCGCGCCAGTTCGGCCTGCCAGTTGGGCAGCACCGAGGTTGGTGCCACTACCAGCGCCGGAGCCTTGCCGATGAGGTGGGTGATGGCCTGCAAGGTCTTACCCAGACCCATGTCGTCGGCCAGAATGCCACCCAGGCCGGCAAGATGCAGGGCGTGCAGCCACGCCACACCGGTGCGTTGATACGCCCGGAGATCAGCAGTCAGCCCCATGGGTGGAACAAAATCCGCCTGTGCTGGATCGTGCAACGCGCTGGCCAGGCGGCGTAGCGCATCGCCACTGGTCCAGTTGACGCCGTCGCCGCCCAGTTCATGGATGGCGCCAAGGTCATAGCGATTGACCCGCAGCGTAGCGGCATTGCGCTCGGCCAGAGCAAGCCGCAGCAGCGCCGCCAGCAAGGGGCGCACCGTGCCCAGCGGCACGGTGGTGAACCGCGTCGCATCGATCGGCACGGCAATCAGGTAATCGTCGCCGAGCGCAAGCATGGCCTCGCCCGCGTCGGCCAGCATCGCGCGCAAAGCGGGCAAGATGTCGATGCGCGCGCCGGCCACCAGGGCGGGCAGTTCCAGATCGAACCAATCGATCGCATCGCCGGTTTGACCACGGGCCGCTGCACCGTCAGCCGGCCCCAGGGTCAGCCCCAGCGCTGTCTCCTCGCGGGGCGCCAGACGATGCGGCCAATCATCGGCATATTCGATGCGCCAGCCCTCGGCCTCGAGTGTGGCGGCGGCATTGGCAAGGAAGGCCGGATAACTGCCCCCCGTCTTTGTCAGCCCATGATCCCAGGCTTGTGCTGGTTTCAGGCGCACATCATCCACCAGAGTGAGCGCCACCAGCCCGAGATCGGCCAAGCGGTCGGCCGCTGCCTGTTCTGCGTCCAGAGCACGGATCAGGCAGACCGGGCCGTCGGCACCGCGCACTATCACTTCGCCTGCGGACACGGGCGCAGTCAGGCGATGCTCGCCATAATCGAAAGCCAGGCGCATGAGCTTGCACGGCGTTGTCCGCCAACTGTTGGCATACCAATTGCGCGACCGTTCGCGCATGTCGAGCTTCTCGACCAGAAAACGCAGCACCGGGCGGGGACGCTGCGCAATCTCGACCCGGGTTGGAGGCATGGGTGCAGGGATGGCATCCCCGGCGATAACACCCCAGCGGGCCGCGATTGCCGCGATGTCGGCGGGCGCGATCGGCGGCATCGCCAGGAGCCGCCCTGCCTGCGGTAAAGGCAGCCCAGTGTCGATAAGGGTAATCGTGGCAGCAGTCTCGTCGATGGCCAATGGCGGGTCACCCACGGCGACATGGGTGCCGATCGGCAGTCCTTCCAGGTCCAGAAATTGGCTGCCATCATCAAGCCAGCGCCACGCGAACCGCACGGACAGGTTGTCAGGCGCTACGGTCAACGCCGGCCCGGCAGGCGATTTCCAATGCAGCAGGCCCAGCCCTGCCGCCTCGGCCAGCCATTGCCAGCCATAGCGGCCCTGGGGAACTTTGTCGGTGCTGAAATCGCCGCCCGCCGCAACCGGCGTCATTCGCGCAAGCAGGCGCAGCGCTTCGGGGGCGAGGTTGAGGCGGGATTGCGCGATTTCCCAGGTATGGAGCGGCACCCAATCGTCCGGCGCACGCTGGCGGAACGCGCGCAAGGTGGCGAGAATGCGGTGGCGGGTCGGGTCTGGCTGGCTCTTTGCCCCCTTCGCACGCTTGGGCGCCTTGTTGACGCGCTTGGGCTCGATCACGAAGCAAACTGGTTGAACCAGCCGGCTGTCGGCCATGCGCTCGGCTTCGATTTGTGCCAACCACTGGCCCACCTCTGCCGCCATGGCCTGCTCTGGCGGTGCCGCAGCAATGATCAGGCGCGGTGTTTCCGGGGCCCTATCACGCAGGACACAGGCCAGCGCCACCGCGTGCTTGCAGCCAAATCCAACCGGACACGTGCATTCGCTGTCCAATCCCAGATCGGCTTCTGTCCAGAATAGTGTAGCGATGTAGACGTTGCGGCCGCTGCCGCGCACCGCTGCCGAAACCATGCCCAGATCCGCGTCGATCTCGATGTCCGCAACCCGCCCCTGCCGTGCATAGTCCTGCCCCGAGCGCACCATTCCCGGTGTCTGAGCCAGGTCGGCGATCAGATCGTCAGTAATGGCGGGAAGCGCCTTGGGCATGGCGTATGACTTTCGTGGGCGCTGGCTGGCGCGGGATATTCAGCATGGGCGATGGCTGCAAGCAAGGGCAGCGCCATTTGCGCAAGGCCTGGTACTTGCTACCCGACGCATCGCTGCCCCAGGCGGCCAGCATAGCGGCCACGCAGCCCGCCTTATGGCAAGGCGGCGCGGATCACGCTTTGTTTGCGATTGTGCACCGTGTGCCTGGCGTTGCGTTACCCCAGTGCGCGTCGGCCCTTTTGGAATTCCCGCGCGCCCGCTCGCCCTGAAACGGTGTCGGCCTGACCGACGAAGCTTGGGGGTAGAACATTGCGCGGGCTTTGCACGGAAAATTGCCAGTACCCGGGCCGGTGCTACGGCTCAGTGAGCCTTCCCGCAGGTCGCAGGTCTGTCGATCTGGTCAAGATCGATAAACGGTGTGCGCGCGACGCGTTGCGCGTAGGGTATTGGCAACGGCGCGCGGGTCGGATCCGGCTTCATCATCACCACAAAATCGAAATCGCATTCCCACGCCTCCAGATAGCGATCCTGCGCGAACGGCGGCGTGCGCGCACGAATTTCCGCGTCAGTGGGAATAGTCGCCATCTGCGCCTGCAACCGCGCAAACGAAGCGGAAAAAGCAAGCGGCTGCTGACCTGGAACGGCAAAGAGATTGGGAATGTAGCTGGCCGATAGCGGCACCAGCAAAGCCGGCAGATGCGCGCGGATGAAGAAGCTGTGGACATATTGTCCAGGAGGCAAGGCGCTTCCAGGAGGGACATCGGCAACCGCAACGAGCACCTTGCTCCCGGCCGGAATGCGTTTGGAAACGTCGACAAGCGCGGCATAATCGGCCTCGCGCTGCCGCCACACGCCGAAAATCAAAGCGTTATGCGCCAGGATCACCAGCGCACATGCCAGCGCGAGCCAGTTGGTGCGAGGCGCAGCGTCGGGATCTTTGCGACGCGCCGCGATGCACAGCAGCAACGCGGCCATCAGCGGGAAACGCCTGGTCAGCAACGAGGCATTGCCCACGCCGTCGGGGATCAGCATCGCCAGCACGCCTAGCAGGAGTACCGAGACGAGGAGGCCGGCATGAAACGCCAGGCGACCGCGCCACACGGCCACCAGACAGCACGACGCCATTACCGCGAACAGCGCCAGTTCTACGCTTTCGTCATAGGCAAAGAACGGCGAGACCAGCGACACCAGATGGGACACCACGCCGCGATAATCGATGGGGCTGAGCTCGAGCGGGCTGTTGCCGCGGTGCAAGGCAATGTACGCGATCGTCGGGAGGATCATCACCGCATAGCCGCCGAACGCGGCAAGTACCCTGCCCCGCGTTAGCTGGCGCATGGCGCGAAGATCAGGCCCCAACAGCATCGCAAACGCGAATGCGAAGAACAGCGCCACCCCGAAAGGATGCGTCAGGTAGATCGCGAGGACTTCGAGCGAGCAGATCAAGCAACGGACCCTGCCATCGAGAAACCGCGCGAGCTTGAGATTGAGCAGGCAGAAGCCCAGGGCTAGCCCGATGGCCAGGGTGTAGCTGATGAAACCCGAAATGGTTGACTGCCCCCAGGCAGTGCTCAGCGCCAGCGCCTGCCAGGGGTTGTCCCGGCCGTGTAGCTGCCGCGCGATAAAGATCGCGGCAAGCGATGGGCCCAGCACCATCAGCGCCGTCACGACGACCCAGAAGGCGTTCAATCCGATCAAACGCAACAGCGGCGCACCGAGCAGATCAACGAGAATATTGGATGATGCGCGCGACCAGTCGACGATGTAGGCTTTGCCGAGCACACCAGGCAACGGGTTCTGGGTTTCGAGCCAGATCCGCGCAAGATGGTTGGGCGCGTCCATGATCGGCGGGTGTTGAAACGCGACGATCGGCACCGCCGCCGCCGCCGCCAGCAGCCAGACAGGGTTGGCAAGAACTCTGGCGATGGCAGTTGGCACGCGACCTAACATGCCTGCTGCGCTCACACCGCCCCCCCAGCGCCGCGGCGCTTGCGCCAGCGGTCGGCCAGGCGCAGCCGCGCCGGCGCCGTGTCTTCGACATAGGCGGCCAGCCGCTCGATGAACTCCGTGGACGCCTGAGGATCAAGCGATGGCGCTGCGGTCAGTTCGTGACTGCGGTCCAGCAATTCCTTGACATGCTGCTCGTCGTTGGCCGCATAGACGCCAGGAAAGTTGCGGAACTGGCCCAGTGTCGCCAACTGGTGACCATTGCGATGCTCGCCGCGCCGATGATCCCGGGCCAGGATGATGATCGGTTTGCCCAGTTCCATGGCGCCGATCAGCGAGCCCATGCCCGCATGACTAACCATCAGCGTACATTGCTTCTGCAGTTCGTAAAACTGGCGATGCTCTATAAACGGAAAACACCGCATCGCGCGGGGCGTGTAGCGCGACGGCCCGATCTGGCCGACCACGTCGGTGCGCGCATTGGCTTCTGCCCAGCTGTCAACGGCCTGGATCAAGCGGTCAAAGGGCAGTTGGGTGCCTACCGAGACGAGGATCACAAAATGCGTCCGAAATAGCGCACAGCGGAATTCGTCTGCGCAAGGTGCGGCCACTGGGTCAACCGCAGGCTGGCGAAAGGACGAACGGCCTTGCAGGACAGCGACAGTTCCTCGCTGTTGGCGATGCTATCGATCCAGATGGTCTGAATACCCCTCATACGCGCCAGAATGACGGCGACAGCGCCAGGAGCCGCACCGGTCGAGACGACCAGATCAGGACGCACCTCGCGAATGATTTTCCAAATCTGACGGACCGAATGCAGCAAGTTCATTCTGGTATGCCGCGAACTGTCGATGATGGTTTGCACCGGCCGTTCCCCGATCGGCGCTGTGAGATTGGGCACGGTGCTAACAAAATCACAATCGCAGTGCTGAAACGCCTGCGCCAATCGCGTGAGTTCGATCCAATGCCCTCCGCCCGAGGCGACGAGCAGAACGCGCCGCCTAGCTCGAAAAGGTATGACGGTGTTGTCAAGGGCCAGTTCGAGGGCTTGCTGCATAACCTTCGGCACGTTTCCTTGTGAATGAGATCGCATGCGGCAGTAGCTGGCTCCGGGCACCTGCTTTGACCCGAATACCATGCTATGATCTTCGCGCAAGGCAGTGATGGCGCCCACGCGCCATAACGAGCGAGACATTGGTCGCACTCTGGACAAACCCGCGCAAATTCCCGACATAGCGAAAGCCAATTTTGTCCGCGACTCTGCAGGCCGTAGCAGAGACATGGCATGTGCGCCGCTCGCGGGCGCCCCAAATGGAAAAGAGATATCGTTGCCGAGAACTGATCCGGGTGAACGCATCTACGCCATTGGCGATGTTCACGGCCGCTACGACCTGCTGAAACTGCTGCTCGACGCCGTCGGCGCCCATTCGAGTGCGCAGGGGACACCGGAAAGCTTGCACATCGTCTTTCTGGGAGACCTGGTTGACCGCGGCCCGGACAGTGCCCGCGTGGTCGATCTCGTCGCCGGGCTCGAGAGTGACACGGACCAGGTGATCGCGCTTATGGGCAATCACGAAGAAGCGATGCTCAGAGCGCTCGATGGTGACATCATGGTCCTGCAGAAGTGGCTCGAGGTGGGCGGCGCTGAAACGATCCGCAGCTATGGCCTGGATCTGCCGGAATCCAGCACGGATCTGCGGCGCTATGCGCGGCAACTCCGCCGCCACATGCCGCGGCGGCACACCCGCTGGCTACGGACGATGCCGTTGACCGCACGATCAGGAGATTACTTTTTCTGCCATGCCGGTGTGCGACCAGGCGTACCGCTCCATCGCCAGGCCCGCGAGGATCTGCTGTGGATCCGCTCGGATTTTCTCGATGCCGATGACGATTTTGGAGCAGTGATCGTGCATGGTCACACCATTTCGCGCGCCGTCGTCGATCGCCCGAACCGGATAGGCATCGACACCGGCGCTTACACCACCGGACTGCTGACCGCGCTCTATCTCGAGGACGACCGCCGTGAGGTGATCAGCGTCGACGCATCGGGTCGGGTGGCCAAGAACGCTGAGGCGCGAAGGACGCACCCACGAACGGCATCTTGAACGCAAACGTATCTAGACCATCCTGCCTGATTTCGGGATCGGGCAGGATGGTCCAGGTACCTGTTTTAACATCCTTTTGTGAAAAAGGTTCGCGCTTCTCACACGAGACTCTCACACCAACCTGAGCGGTGACTGACTCACAAGGCGTTCCCAAGGCCGCGGAAATCTGACCCAATGGCACCGGCACATTGGAGATCGGCGCCATGCGGAAAGCGTTTGTTTGCGGGACGATTTTTTGGGGGCGTCAATGCGCCGATTCTCGCGAACAAGGAAGCATGCGGATCAGGCGCGTCGCCTGCTGCCCCCGGCCGAGATTTACGATGTCGGGAGCCGGAGCGCGGCCGCACAGATCGGTGGTGTCGGACTTCAGATTTTGGAACGCAAAATAAAGGTCGTCGTTCGCAGCGCACCTCATTTCTACGTCTGCAGCATCTTCTCGCTCCCAGTTGCCCCCGGGAAGGCCGGATTGGCAAGGTGGACGTTTAAAGGGGCAGCGTCTTCTGGACAGGGTGATAAGCACGGCTCTAACCTAGCGGTATGAACGCGACAAATGAGACCCACGGATTGACCTGAAAAACCGCACAATTCTGCCATTTCTTACGGAACCATCCGTTAGAATTCAACCACTAGGGTTTTCATGGGACGCCTCCTAATCGGGATCAGCGACATCGCTTCCAAAAGGCCGATTTATAATGGACAAGACCTCGCTCGCGAAAAAGATACGGTTGCGGCGATAGCCCGTGCGCTCGGTCAGAATGCCGGCATCGACCAACTGCCATATGCCAGTGAGCGTTGCAGGGATGGATAGTTGCAAGTGCGCAGCCATTCTCTTGGCTGTCGTAACCGGGTAATCGGGCAGGATGGCCAGCATCCGCAAGGCGGCCGAACGCGATCGGAAGCGCCGGCGAGTTTGCCATTGCGCCGCTAGCGTGCGCAGCGCTGTCCGGGTCGCGAACAGTTCACGGCCAGTGGCGATGATCGCACGAGAAAAAAATCCTACGAGCGGCTCCCAATCGAGACGCTGCTGAGCGGCCTGGAGCCCCGCGTAATAACCGGGTTTGTGTGCCTCGATGTAGGGCGATAGATAGAGCGGGACGTGCCCCTCTGCGGCCATCATCAGGGGCAGCAAGAGGCGCCCCACACGGCCATTGCCATCGCGGAAAGGATGAATAGCCTCAAAATGGGCATGGGCGAGGGCCATACGCATGACCAGGCTCTGCGTGACGATCTGCATTCCCTCGCACCGCATATACCGGACGTTCTCCGCGAGGCATGCTGCTACGTCAGCCGGAGGAGGGGGATTGAACGTCGAATAGGCGATCTGCCCCGCTCCGCCGATCCATACCACCGTCGTGCGGATATGACCTGGCGCATCGGCATAGGACGGTTCATGGCGCATTGCCTCGGTATGCAGGGCGCTGATCAGTTCGGCCGTGAACAGAGACGGCCCCTGGGCACGGGCCTGAGGCACGAAATTGTCGAGTGTCAGCGCATAGTCACGGACCTGCTTGGCTTCATCCCGGGCAACCTCGTTCTCCTCCTCAATGGTCAGTAGCTCATCCAGCGTGCTGTTGGTCCCTTCGATCGATGAGCTCGTGATCGCTTCCCGCCGGCTCAATAGCCGGCTGACGAGATAGGGATCGTGCAGTTCGGCTGCTAGAGCATCGACCCGGGCGATCATCTCCATTGCATGCCTGTGCAAGACCTGAGCGCCGGGCAGCACAATGCTCACTTCGGGTGGCGGAAACGGCACCACTCCGTAATGTGAGTCATGGGGTTCAGGCAGGCGCCGTAGGCGTGCCCTCACCGAGGGTATGAGATCGTCCCGTTTCATCAAATCCTTTAATATGACTAGCGACGCAGACCCATATTAAAGGTTTTTTGAAAAACCTTCAACAAGAAGGCCAAAATGGCAGCCTTCAAAGGTTTACTAGCTGTCCCAGCCCCTTTCGTCCCCGCTGGCTGACACCGCCCGGCCAGATTCCGCGTCAGTGGAATCGACCTCGCTCAAACTTACCCCAAATCAGCGCTTCCGTGTGAGGTCTATCGCTAGATGCCGCTTCGGCATGATGTTGCGTTCGCCCTATCACGATACGATATTATCGTCATGATTTGGTGGAACTGGAGACCCAGGCAACGTTTGGCGCTTCTGGCGGGGCTGGTACCATTGCTGCAGCTCCTAGGCTTATCATGGGCTGGGCTTCGCAAGACTGGCGTGCCTTAGCAGGTGGCACGGCATTTCTGTTCATCCCGCAAATCGTCGATGGCGACTCTACGTGGGCCTTGCGACCGGCCGCATGCCGTCCGAGTATGGCTGATCAGAAATGCGCTATACCTTACCGCGATGGTACTTGCTGACAGGCAGCCTCTACGTGGACTTGCTGCCTATTTTCCTCTATATCATTTTGGCCGTGATCATTGGCGGCATGATGTGATCTCTAATTTATGGTAAAATTCGGTGATTAGAATTTGAGCACGCCGCCTATCTCTGAAATTACAGACCTAAATCCTAATATATACCGGATCTTGGCAGTCAATATCGGGAAGAATAGTTCAAAATTTCTGATGCTTATCGCATTAATTGGAAAATATATCAACAACTCACAGAAAATACCATTATCCTACAGCTTCTCAGCGCTGCCTTCAGGCTTTAATTGGGATTACAGCGGAATCAAGCTGACGCTGCGGCAGACGAAACGGGAAACCGGCCTCACTCGCTTCGGCTTCCACGTCGTCACCGGCGATGATCAGGCCACTCTCCGTAACCACCCGGAAAATGTTCCGATCCTGCGTTTCCCAGCGCAGCAGCAACAACATGACCTTAGCCAGAGCCTCTGGCCGAACGCTGCCTATACGCTGAAACCCGCGCCCTTGGGGAGAAAGCCCTTCTTCCGACGGCTTCCATTCCAACCACGCCAACTCACTCCAATTTCTGTCCATCATTTCCTCGAAAGCTGGCGACAAGGAAGGTCCGCGCAGCCGGCGAAGGCAAGCGAGTGCGCAGAATTTGTTGTGACTTTCTCGTCATTTCCCTAACAAAAATTACGAAAGTTAACAACCATCCATTTGGGGTATTGTGCCACGCGCGCAGCGGTCATGCGCGCACTGGAGCCGCTGAAATGAGTGTGCTAGCGGCGCCCGATGTCCGCAGCACAGGCTTGATGTGCTGCGGAAGAAGGCCCTCTCTGTGACGCCTGGGCGTGATGCAACCTTCGCACAGGATCATGCCGATGGACCATAGTCTTCTGCTCCAACGGCTGATGTGGCTGTCTATGGATGGGCAGATCTACGGTTGAGACTCAATCACAGTCCGGGGACAAAGGTATCCCTCGACCTCACACCTTTGATCCTTCGATCAGAGCCGGTCGGAGAGTGAACAAATCAATTCCTTCGATGCAACCTGCATTGACCCCATATTTATCAGACAATTTCCGCATTTTGTGGAATGTGTAGACACCGCAATGACGGCAGAAATAGTGGACGGCCACCCGAGTGTTGAACTGATAGGTGGCCAATGCGTCATGCCCAGAGGTGATCTCCAAGTCTTTCTCATCACAGCGCAGCATGACCGAGACATGTCGCCTGCACAGCGAACAGTCGCAGCGCACCGAATAGTCTGGATCGGTCACAATCGAAAACTGCACCGCGCCGCAATGGCATGCGCCCCGATATGCCGCCACCAAAATCCCCATCCCTATCGCGATTGGGCCATTTCTATCGCATCTGCTGACCATGCCGACATAGGCTGCGCAGCGCAACAAATCTGGGCTGCTACAGCCAGAAGGCAAGCGCGGTTGGGAGGGCGACGCCTGATAGAAAGTTTACGGCGAGCTTGTCGTAGCGGGTGGCTACGCGGCGGAAGTCCTAGATTCTGCAAAAGGCGTTTTCAATGAGATGGAGCTCGCGGTAGCGCTCCTGATCATAGCGAATAGTGTGTTTGCGATTGCCCCTACCAGGGATGATCCGAAGACGGTGTCCCGCGAGGGAACGCAGGGACTAGCGATCTGCGAAGGTTACCGGATGAGCCTACAAGCCCGCTTCGAGTGAATGCAACGTTCGGCCTCTGTGAAATCCGATACAGCACGTCCAGACTCCGGTCCGGCCAGTGCGGACAGATCCCAAAATCCTCAAGGGATCGCGCCGCCTAGCTCTGCAATTAAAGATCTACGGCCTAGGCTCATCTCGGTGACCAGCTAAAAGCGCTGAAGCGCCAGACAAACCCTAGTAGATTGACTTAATCCCCGCCTTGTGCGATGCGGCAAAGCAAGAGGCGTAGTTTTATGCGCCGAATCCGTCGAATCGTGTCGGCCGCGACAAAGGAGCTGAGCTCATGAAGACTTTTGCAGTTTCGATGGCCCTAGGTGCCTCCCTCCTCTCCACCACCGCTTTCGCGGCCAATCAGCGCCCCGCCCCGGCGCCGTTCATCTCTGCCCCCCAGACTGCACCGGCTACCCCCGCAGTCGCCAAGCGCAAGGGCCTGACCGCCTCCTCCACGCTTCTGGCCGTCGGCGCTGTTGCAGCGGTGGGCGTTGGCATCGGTGTCCTCGCGAGCAGCGGCAGCGACAACAACGCCAGCCCGCAGTAATCGGGTCGGGACGCTTTCGATCTTTGCGGGCTTGAGTAGCCCGTACGGTTGCCAGCTTTGATGCGCTGCGCCGCAGAGGTCAGAATTTTAAAGAACCCCGCCGGGACGTTCCGGCGGGGTTTTTTGTATCGCGCGATGGCGTCGGCCGGTTCACAGTCTCCGCGTCGACCATCGCCAAGTATACTGGCTGCCCAAGTTAGTCGGCCCACAAACGTTGTCTGGGCGCCAGGCTTGGCTGCCCAGAACGCTTCCTGCTTAGGCAGCAACCCTGCGTCCGGGCCGATCCAGCCAGACGCGAACCGCACGCTGCAGAGGCATTTCTACGTACAGATGCATGACGCACCCCGCAGCGACGCAGCCGGCCAGCAAAAGGACTGTGAACGACAGCAACGGCATGGGCTCATGGAAACGATAATAGAGATCGAACCCGCGGCGTAGTACGGGGCCATGAATGATGTAGAGCGCGAACGACGATTCTCCGAGAAAACGCAGCGTCCGCTGGCGAGCCAGCCAGTGGGATGCGCGCCCCCTGCCTTCGGCTAGCGCCAAGACCAGAAACGTCAGACCCGGAAGATAGAACGCCTGGTTCAAGAACACATCGGGCAAGACGCTGCGCAGAGAAGAAAACAGCACCATCGATCCGACAAAGGCAAGAAGCGCAACGCCATCCGCCCAAGCCGGCAAGCTATAACGCTCGCTGCTGCGCACAAACCGGCACAGCACCATACCGATGACGAACTCCGTGAGCCGCATCAGCGGGTTGATCCCCGTGAACCAGTATCCGAAGCCGACCGTGCCATCCGCATTCATGACATGCCCATAGCCACACAGCGCCAATACCGCAGGCGCCAGAACGCTCCACACCACCAGCATCGCCGCAAAGATACGCAAATGGCGTGGCGACATCAGGACGAGTAGCGGAAACACGGTGTAGAGGAACAACTCGGCAGAAAGGCTCCACGACGGCGCATTCAACGATGCATAGTAGTCGTAGACCGGGATCCAGCTCTGCAGCAACGCGAAGTTGACCAGCACGATCGGCAAGCTGGCAGCCCCGGTCCGCCACAGCAGCCATGCTGCGAGTGGCACGGCTACCAGAATGTGTAAGGGCCAGATGCGCAGGAAGCGACGTGTCACAAAGGCCCGGTACGAAAGCTGGCCCCGCAGCAGCTTGCCTTCATACGCATGACACAACACAAAACCTGACAGCATGAAGAAAAAGCCAACGCGGCCATGGCCATAATCGATCACATGGCGCCCAAACCACGACAACGCATTATCTGTGCGGGGCAGCATCGCAGCATGCGAGACCATGACCAGCATGGCGGCGAAAAACCGCAAGGCGGTCAACTGCTCATAGCGCGTTTGGCCCTGGACAGTCTGCGACGTCGCAATCACCACTGCGGGGCTCTCGCTTGGGGAAACCGATCGCTTGCCCATTGACGCTTCGTTCCTGCCGGCAAGCAGCCTCCTCGTTTCAACGACGGCTTCGCGCACACGAGGCAACCTGCAATAAACCTCCCAAAATGGCGCAACCCGGAAATTAGCCCAATCTGCCTAAAAGTCCGATGCATCTCAACATGGGCTGGAGGCGGCGCGTGCACCATCACCCGATCTCAGGCCGCCACCGGGAGTGGACCGCGCGCTGCACGGCCGGCAAATTTGGCCCGCAAACGTTGCGTCAATGGCCGTTCGATCCAGAGATGGATGGCGACACTGACCGCAACGGCCGCCACCACCGTCACCACGAGAGCTACAGGGGCATTGTTGAATACGCCCAGTTTCATGCGGATCGCGAGAAATCCGGCCAAGACATGCAGATGGAAAAGATAGATGGAATACGACGCATCACCGAGCAGACGGCCTAGCGCGGTCAACCACCCGTCGGGGCAATCGGCGCGCGCGGCCAGTCCGACAACAAGCGTGCCGACCGAGCCAATGAAGAGAACGCTCGGCAATGTCTGGCTGGCCAAGCCCAGCGCCCATGACGCGCCCACGATCGCACAGGATGCCACGGCCAGCAGCCAGAACGGGTGAACAGGAACCCGCAGCGAGGGCACCGGTGCGTGGCGGACCCACAGGATTCCTAGGGCAAGGCCCATGCCGAACTCGAGGTTGACGGTGCTGCACAGCACCGACCAGAACGTGTCAATATACGCCGTGGTGTGCCAGATCGAGCCCAGCGAGAGCAGGAAGGCAATTGGCGATACGAGCCACAGGACAAGGACCCAGCGCCCCCATCGCGGCCAGAAAAAGCACAGCGCAAACACGATATAGAAGATCAGCTCCTGTCGCAGGGTCCAGATGATGTCAGGCTTGACCACCGAGTACGGAACCAGAAAAATCGCACGCAAGTACGCACCAAGATCGATGCCTTCGCGCGCGAACACTCGCTGCAGCAGCGCATAGGACACTATCGCCAACCACATCATCGGGACGATCCGAATGAAGCGGCGGCGCAGGAACGCACCGATAGACATGCGCGGAGCAAGGTCGGGTCCGTTGAGCACAACGACAGCGATGATGAAACCACTGATGATAAAGAAGATATCGACACCGAGGGTACCAATCTCGAGCATCCCGCCCAGGATTTCCAGCCCGCCATATTTCGGCTTTGCCAGCATGCCCGCAGCATGGCCGATCACCACGCCCAGAGCGCAAAAACCGCGCAGGAATTGGATACCGATCAGTTCCCGCTTCTGGTTCATCTAACCCCCTTCACCGTCATCGTCGTCGTGCCCCAAAGCCACCCCAGGAAGACGCTCCACGCGCATCCGTCAACCACACTGGCCATTGCCAGGCCATCGGGCGACGTTTGAACCACTAGCGTCGTCGCGGCGGGCTTTTGCGCCCTGGCCTCGATCCGAAGCACATTTTCAAACCTGCCTGCGAGGAGGAAGCGCCGCCGCTGGAACCAAAACTATCCAATGGCAACTGCCTGCCAACGCATGGCCCGAATACGGACCTGCCCGACAGCCCGTTGCCTCACTAGCCTTGAGCGACAGCTGGCATCAACGATACGTGGAAATCGCATTTCTGCCTAGGTGCTTTCGCGCTCACCGCCCGATGCTGCACTTGCGGCATTGGTCAGCAACGAGCAGCGCCGCCCTCACGCGTGCGGGCAGGGATCATCCGCAGCGATTCGTCCGGCAAGGCGGCGCGCCGCAACCTCGTCTCAGACCCGCGCTTATGGCTCGCTGGAGATGATCGGCCTGCAGCCTTGCTAAGCCCCATCCCGTCCCAGCCCCGCCTGCTGACAGCAATGCGGGCCGGGCTGGCCGTGCCAACGTCGCGTCAGGGGGTCGCGGGGGCGGTAGGTGCATCACAGGCATATTTCTGTCGCAACGCAACAACTACCACGGATGCCGCCTCGCCCGAAGCGGCAAGGGGGTTCTGCTGCATGTATTCCAAAAAGGCCTGCCGTAGTTCGGACTGAGACATGCGCAGCGGACGACAAAACTCACGCATGTTGAGCCAGGTTTCATAAGCTTTCACTGCATCGTGAACGCCTGTCACATAGGCATAACAGTACGAGACCGCAGCCAAAGCCTTGTCCTGGCATCTGCGTTGAAGTTCGCCTGCGGTCAGGAAGGCCGGCGTTGCGGCAATCCGCCCCGCAGGCGCTGGCGGCAGTGCCGCAGATGGCACCGAATCGGGAAGCGCTGCAGACGGTGCGACGGGCGGGCTGGCCGCTACAGCACCAGCCATTACCAGCTTGGGGCCCGGGATCGCTGTCGCAACGAGGGTCAGCAGGGCAAAGTGCAGCATCAAACGTTCCTTAAGATCCGCTAGGGCACGTCAGCACGCGACACGCTTGGCGTCCAGCCCTAGCAAACTTTCGGGTCGTCACAACCGCCAGATGCCGCTAAGCAGAGCGCCGTGACCATGCCCCTGCCCAATATGTTTGCTGCACGGCCCCACCTGCTCGACGAGTTCCCCTGGCTGAGCCCGTCGCGACGGCTGCGGCGCAAGGCACGCGCGCTGCGCTATGGGCGAGCTGCCGTCATCATCACCCTCCTGGCAGCCCCGCAATTCCACAATATCCGCTTTGCCACCCCGCCTTCACGCGGGACTGCCACGTCGCCCCCCTCCTTCATCACCCCCAAGGCGCCGGTGATTGATGCGCCTTTCGCGCCCAAGTCCCTGCGCGCGCTGTCGACGCAAGACGCCGAATTGTGGAACGCGAAAGTCCCCGGCGATCCGTTTGCCTCGCATCCGGCATCGCCTTTGGCGCTTTCTCCGCAAAGCGCGACTTTTCCTCGCTCGCTCGAATGTCTCGCCGCTGCGGTCTATTATGAAGCCGGAAACGAGCCACTGGACGGACAGCGCGCCGTCGCTCAGGTCGTGCTCAACCGCGTCCGGCACCCGGAGTATCCCCACAGCGTGTGCGGCGTCGTGTTCCAGGGTTCTGAACGGAAGACCGGTTGCCAGTTCTCGTTCACCTGCGATGGCTCGCTGCAGCGCAAACCAAACGCCTCGGCATGGCGCGAGGCCGAAGGCGTTGCCGCCGCAGCGCTGCAGGGAGCAGTATTCGCGCCAGTTGGCTGGTCAACGCACTACCACGCCAACTACGTTGTGCCCTATTGGGCGCAAAGCATGCAAAAGCTCGTCACTATCGGACGACACATCTTCTACCGCTGGAATGGCCCCGTTGGAGACGGTGCAAGTTTCGCCAGCAGAGCCCTGCCACAAGAGCCGGATATTTCACCATTGACGCCTCCCACCAGCGAGACCCTAGTCGCAGCCCCCAGCGTCGAGGGCGGCGCGCGGGTTACTGCCAGCGAGCGGCCGATCATTGCCGCCCAAGCCACCGACCGCCGCATCCAGGAACTGTCATCGGTGGCCGCACCGGAGGCGGCTTTGCCGCCGGCCGCTGCCGCCAGGGCGACTGTCGGCTCAGCCGCCACCTCTTCCACAGCGCTTGCCAATCGCTGGATTATTGGCGCTGCACCCAAACCATAAGCATCCACGCGACAAAGCAGCCCTACGGCCGGGGCGCTTTGCCGCCATCCACGTCCAGCAATAACGCTAGCCCTGCACGCGACCGATCCGTTCCGCTTGCATTGGGCGGATCGCTCAAGACTTTTGGTTTACGGCGTTTCCGTGGTCGTCAGTTGAAGCCATTCGGGCCCATAACGCTCAAGCGGAGCGCCGCCAGCGCTGGGCTCCGCTTCTGCTAGGAACCAAGCCCGCTCAGCCATATTCCATCGTGTAGCCTTCGTACGTCTGATCGAAGCCCGATGTGCGCGGATCGTACTTGGTAATGACCCCACCGATCACATTCGCCTTGGCACGCAAGAGGCGGGTCACAGCATTGCGCGCCTGACCAAAGTGCGCGCTGCCAGCTTCGACCACGAAAACCGTGACCTGGGCGACCGAGGCGATCTGAACAGAATCAGCCAGCGCCATCACGGGCGGTGCGTCCAGGACAATGAGATCATAATCGTCTGCCAAGACTTCGAGCAGTTTGACCAGACCATTGCCGCTGAACAGGCTAGCCGGATCAGGCGGCAGCGGGCCGGCCGGCATATAGGAGAGATTGGGCTGCGGGGCGGACATGATCGCGCCCTGGGCATCGGTGAGACGGGCAAGAACGCTTGAAAGTCCCGGCGCATCCTTGGGGCTGCCGAAGTACTTACCCAGCGAAGGCCGACGCATGTCGGCATCAATGACCAGCACGCGACGCCCAACCCGCGCAAAGTCGCAGGCCAGCGCATAGGAGGTGGTCGACTTCCCTTCGCCCATGGCACTGCTGGTGACAACCAGCGACCGCGGCAAGCCTTGCGAGGAGAGTTCGACCGCACTGCGGATCGAATGGTAGGCTTCGCTGAGTGTGGACTTCTGGCTGCCCAGGGCTTCGATGATCGTTCCTTCAGGAACGGCCGGAACGATACCGATCAGCGGAAGGTGCAGCTTGGCTTCGACGTCACGCGGGTCACGGATGGCGTCATCAAGCTTTTCACGCGCGTAGACATAGAGCAAGGCCAGCAGCAAGCCGGCACCGATGGCCAGGGCCAGGTTCACCTTCTTCTTTGGCGAGGAGGGCTTGAGCGGCGCATCGGCACGATCGATGATCGTAATATTGTTGGTCGTGACACCGGCCTCCGCGCTCAGCTCCTTGAAGCGCGACAGCAGCCCTTCGTACATCTCGCGGTTGGTATCAACTTCGCGCTTGAGGATGGTATAGTGCACGCCGCGGTCCTGCTCGGACAACGTTGCTGTCTTGAGTGACCCGAGCTGGCGCTCGATCGCTTCCTCTTGCTTGAGCGCAGTGAGATACTGATTGCGAATCGAAGCGCGAATGTTTTCGGCCAGCGCGTTGGCACGCCCGTCCAATTCCTTGACCTGCGCTTGAGCCTGCAGGACGCTGGGATGGTCGGGTCGCATGTGCTGCTGCATGCGGCTGAGATCCGCGTTCAGTTCCGCCCGCTTTTGCAGCAGCTGCTGCATCGCCAGATTGCCGAGAACTTCCGGCAAGGTCGTGGCCGGGACGCTTTTCGCCTGGTTCCAGCGCTGCTCGGCTTCCAGCCGCGTGGCATTGGCTTGGGCATAGTCTTGGTTAAGCTGCACGAGATTGGCGGTGACGAGCGAACGCGGACCTTCTGGCGAGCCCGCTTGCGCAGCGCCGGCACTGGCATCGATCAGTCCCGCCGCGCGGGCGTAACTGATCAAATCGCGTTCAGAGTTCTCCAAACGCTCCTTGGCCTTGTCGAGCTGGTTCTTGAGAAAGGTTCGCGAATATTCACCGGTTGAAAATTTGCGCTGGATGTTCGCCTGAATGAATTGATCGGCATAAGCATTGGCGATTTTCGCGGACAATTCGGGATCGCGGCTGCGAAAGCTGATTTTCAGAATGCGCGAATTGAGCGGCAGCTCAGCAGTGAGATTCTTCTGCATTGTCGTGAGCAGAAGTTCATCCTTTTCCGCTGGCGACAGCTTTTCAACGCTGGTGATTCCCATTCCGGCCAAGAACGACGAGTCATTGTCCAGCCCTAGCCGCGCAATGACCTGTTTGGCCATGCCGCGACTTTCCAGGATATCCATCTGGGTCTGGAGGAAACGGTCAGCATCCGAGCCACTCACCGTGGGCTCGACATCCTCGGTGCCGAGCACCTTGGTGGTCTGCTGATCAATCTGAACGCTGGCCGTCGCTTCATAAACGCGCGGCATGAAGACGATCGAAGCAATGCCGGCAAGGATAGCAACGAGCAATATGATGCCAACTGCCAGGCGATGGCGATAGATCGCACTCCAAATGACGCGCGGATCGATCAGCCGGCGTCCGGAATCAACCGTAAACAGCCGCTCCTCTGCCGGGTCTGCAAGATCACCCGGTTCGAGTTCGTAAGGACGGCCGCTGGGCAGGGTCATAGGACGCATCATGGGTATCCGGTTCAGAACTGGGCAAAGACATTGAGCAGCGGGGCGGCCTTGAGGAGGTCATTCCAGGCCTGTTTGGTGTTCGAATGCCCTACAATGATGACGTCACGCCCCAAAACAGCAGGGTCCGGATCGATCCCGCTCCTAATGCGAGTGAGATCAAAAGCGGCGGCCATGCGCTTCCCGCCAATCTGGCGAATGATAATGACCTCGCGCAATTTGGCATTCTGGCTCTCGCCCTTGGCCAGCGCGATGGCATCCAGCAGGGTGTAGGTCCCACGGAAATCGTAGACACCCGGCTCCATCACATCGCCCTGAACGGTGACACGTTGCGAAACCGAACTGGTGACTAGCACAGTGATCTGGGGTTTGACGTAGAACCGATCGTACAGCTGCTGGAGTTGCGCAGATACCTGGGTTGTCGTCATGCCGCTCACATGGACGGGGCCGATCAATGGCAGCGCCACGTTGCCCACTGCGTCCACCGGGACACCTTGGCCGGAGATTTCCGGTTCGTTGAAAACCGAGATGTTGAGCGTGTCGCGTGGTCCGATCACATACTCTTCACCAACCTGATTTGCGGTCGGCGCAGGGATTAGGTCGCTCGCGGCCTTGCCGGTGCGAACCTGGGGGCTGACGTAGCTGGGCGTGCAGCCGGTCAAAGCAAGCATACCTGCAGCCACACACCAGATTGGTCGAACCATGCTTTGCAATTCCCCTTGACCTTTGCCAACCGCCCGCACGGCGCACTTGCGCACGAGCAGCCAACGCTCGCCACCCTAACGCTAGCCACCTATGCCGCGTGCGTCCCAGGATGTCTCTCAAAAATTCCAACTACGCGGGATTCGTGATTATTTCATCGCAGCGAGAATGATATCGTCAACCCAAACCGAATACGGCCCTTCATCCCAGACCGGAACGGTCAGCGCGAGACGCTGGCCCGCGCAATGCGCATCAACTTGGGCAATGCCAGTGCCCACTAGGACGCCGCCGGACCGCTGCTGCCAGGCCAAACCCACAACGGTCGCTGGTGACGCCGCAGGGGCTGCGCCTGCCTGCAGATTGGCACGCTCGGGCACTGCGTCAGACAGGCATGCGAGGGTCAGCCCGATCCGGTTCGCCACGGCGGTGTTTCGCGCGAGCACCGTGAGGCCGATGCGGTAGCGCCCCGGCTGCAGTGCGACTGTCTGGGTTAATACCGCGCCAGCGGCGGCCCCGTCCGAAGCAACCGCAAGCGCGCGCCCCGATAGCGGGGATCCCGCGCGGTCGGAACGGACACTGGTGCCCGGCAGCTGCGTCGCCTGCCACACGTATGGCCCGGTGGAAGTCGTGAAATTCGTCTGCGTCTCAAACCCAGGATCTGCCAGGTTGCCGTGACCGCCGCTGGCCAGCCACACTTCGCGGGCCGCGCCGTAATGCCCCTGCTGCCCCAGGACAGCGCGGATCAGGGCAGTCTCGTCGGGGCGCACGGGCTTGGGTCCCTTGCGCATTTCGGCCAGTAAGGCGAACAAGTCGGAAAGCGCGTACCCTTGCGATCTGGCTGCCGTGTTGAAGAAAGAGATGCGCCAGCCAGGATCATAGCCCATCTGCTCTGCAAGGGCTTGCCGCCCGGATGGCTCAGCCATCAGCGGGGGGAGCAGAGCGATCATCTGCTCAAACAGGGTTTGGGTGCGCAGCAAGGCATCGATGCGCTGGACAGCAAAGCCGTAGGCGCCGGCCGCGAGCGACTGCTGCACCAGCCAGATTTGCGTCAAAGCGTCCCGCCAGCCAAGCTGCGCCCCCAACATCAGCACAGCTGCGCCGCCAGCCTGATCGCCCTGCTGGAGGCGCGCCATACCCACCGCACGCAGGGCCGAAGCATCGAGAAGGTCAAGCGCCAAAGCGTGTCTGGCGGCCCTCAGACTGCCATCGGCATCACCGGCATTTTCGCGCTCATTGGCAAGCGTTGACCAGGCCGCTGCGTTGAGCGGCTGAAGACGAGCCGCCAAGGAGGCGTTGCCGGTCAGCAACAAATGTTGCGACCAGCAGACCATAGTGGCCCAAATGGTTAGGCAGATCAGCGCTCCACCGCCTGCGATGCGAGCCCATCTCTCCCGTGGTGTGATGTCGCTGCGCCGCTTTCTGCTTGGGGAAGGAGCGAGCAAACCGATCAGCGCGCCGGCAGTAGTACTCATCGCCGCGCCGTAGAGCGGATAATCAACGCTGCTCGCACCGGCAATGATGCCAAGACTGACGGCCACGGCGACCGGCAGGCGCCGCTCAAAACGATCGCCGGCGCGGCGGCGCGCCAGGACCACTTGGAAACCGATCAAGCCCACCGCCATGGCCAGTAGGGCCAGGCCGGCGACTCCGCCCTCCAAGAGCAATTGGAGAAAATCGTTGTGCGCCTTGTTCACCGTCGCCGGCGACAGCTGATTAAGCGGTTCGAAGGTTTGATAGACCTTTTGGAACGATCCAAACCCGGTCCCCAGCGGAAACGAATCGCGCACCGCCAACCAGGTATTACGCCAGTAATCGAACCGGGCGTCATCTGCCGCCGACGCGTAACGCGCCGTCAGCTCCTGCACAGGCGCGGTCTGCACGATCAGCGCCATAGCGATCACGCAGCCCAGCCCGGCAATTATCATCCAATGCAGACGCAGTCGGCGCGGGCGGGCGAGCAGAGCAGCCGCTACGAGGGCGACGGGCAGCAGAAACACCCCCGACCGCGACAGCGTCGCCAGTACACTGAGTGCCAATACACTCACGATCACCGCGCGCACCGCTTGGACCGCGCCTCCCTCGTTATGTCCTGCCAGCCGCACGACACCGGGCAACACCGACAAAAGCATGCCAACCATCAGGAAGACGGCAGTATGGTTGCGGTTGACGAACAGCCCGACCGCTACGCCGCGATGGGTCGTCTGAAAGATAATCGGGGCAGCATCGGCACCTGCACCGAATTGGGCAATACCAAGCAATGCGTTGCACAGCGCGACCGCCACGAGCAGCCTCAACACCACGATCCGGTGGCGCGTACTGGCAGTCGCGAGCAGCAGAAGGGCTGCAAGCGGAGCCAGCACGTCGAGAAGGTTTTGCAGACTACGCCCTGGCGCCAGGCTCCACGAGCGCCATGGATCTACGCCAGCAGTGGTGGCCACCTCGGCGGCGAGGTGGTGGCCAGGTAGGCTAGCCCACAAATCGTGCGGAAGCGGCGCGACCTGCCCTGCCAGGAGCAGCCAATATGCGGCCACGAGCGCTAATCCCCCTTTCGCCACGCCTGGAAGTCGCGCGCCGGGGTGGCGCGCAAGATTGAGCCCGATAACGGCAATCGCCATGAGCAGAATGCCCCACCAGATCAGGGGATAGGCGGTTCCCGCTCCGCCTAACAGCAAGGCCGCGCAAAAGAACGTCAGCGACAATCGTTCGCCAATCGCTTTCGTGCCACCGGGGCGGACAGCGCTATACGCAGTGGCCTTGCCTTGCTCGATTTTTTGTATGAAGTCCGCCATGTCACCAATGGACTAGCCAAGTCCTTCTGAAGGGACAACTGCGTGAAGCATAACGCCGATGATCATCGCTGATATTGCCGGGCGCCTGCTGAAGCCTGACACGCTGCTGGTCGCCGTAGGCTGTGTGCTGGCATGCGCCGCGAGCCAAGCGTTGGCCGCAGGCGCGGGACTGCTGGAGCCTGCCGCAATGCCAGAGCCACCGCCTTGCATCACCGCAAAGCCAGCCGGCTCGCCAGCTTTGCGCGTTGCCACCATCGGCTATCAGCTGGCTGTTGCAAATAAGGCCGATTGTCCCTCACACGCGATGTTGTCCGGGCTGTTGCTGCATGATCGCGCTGCCTACAGCGAAAAAACGCGCCGGACGCTCACCGGTCTCGGAAACGGCTTTGGCATACTTGGCGTCGTCGCCGGCAGCCCGGCCGAGGCGGCAGGACTAACCGCAGGGGACGAGATCATCGGACTGGACGGGGCGCCCCTTACGGAATGGCGGACCGATCTGGAAAGCGCCGGGGCAACCTATGCAAGGGTTGAAGCCTTCACTGCAACGCTATCCAAAACCCTGTCGCACGGGCCTGCCCACCTCAGGATCGTTCATGCCGGACAGGAGCGTGACGTGATCCTTGCCCAGCAACCCGGCTGCGATGTGTCGTTCGCATTGCTGCCTGGCCGAAAGCCAGACGCGTGGACTGACGGACGCTATCTCGCGGTAACAGCCGGGCTGACAGATCTCGTTGGAGATGATGCGCTCGCCTTCGCGATGGCACACGAACTCGCTCATGTTGCGCTTGGTCATGCCAAAGAGGCGGGACGCCCGCTCGCCGCTTTCGGCATCGGCGCCGGCCACGTTCGCCAGGAAGAGAGCCAGGCAGATCTCCTTGGCCTGCGTTTCTCTCAGGCAGCAGGCTATAGCCTTTCGGGGGGCGCCATGCTGTTTAATGCCCTCACCAAGAGCGGATCCCTGCGCTGGGGCCTTACCCATCCCTCCAATAATGCTCGCATCACGGCGTTGACTCAGGAGGCGGCCCACCTCGCTCAGCAACCCTCAAGCTTGCCAAAGTCCACAATTTGCACGGACTAGGCTGTAGATCTGTAATTGCAGAGCTAGGCGGTGCGATCCCTTGAGGGTTTCATGGATCTGTCCGCACTGGCCGGACCGGAGCCTGGTCGTGCTGTATCGGGTCTCACAGAGGCGAACGTTGCATTGACTCGAAGCGGGCTTATTGGCCCATCCGGTAACCTTCGCAGATCGTTCGTCCCTGCGTTCCCTCGCGGGACACCGCCCTCGGATCAGCTCTGACGCTTCACCGCTGGCAAACAGCTTCTACCTTACCTCATGCTTGGAACAAAGTACCATCGCGCAGCATGGCATGCATGATGACCGCGAGGCGGCGTGCGAGCGCGACGCGGGCCTTTTTCAGGCCGCGACGCTTGGCGATCTTCATGGCCCATGTCTTCAGGGCAAAGGTCTCCCGGCTTCGGGTGAGTAGCCCCTAGATTTCTGGACGCCTTCGATCCTAATTTTGAGGACAGGAGGCGATGATGGGAAAGCCCAATTTCAGTGATGAGTTCAAGCGTGATGCGGTGGCCCAGATCACCGAGCGCGGATATCCGGTAGCCGAAGTCTCGCAGCGGCTCGGTGTCAGTCAGCACTCGTTGTATGCGTGGAAGCGACAGCTGGGCCGGCAAGTGTCGGGCGACGCCAGCAAGGATGCCGAGATCCGCCAGTTGAAGCGCGAGCTGGCCCGGGTGACCGAGGAGCGCGACATACTAAAAAACGGTCGTGGGTTTGGCCCGCCTGTGCGCGATAGAAACGGGTCGTGGTATTTGGCGGACGGAGGGTCGCGGCCGATCGCTTATTGGTGGCATGATACCCCGTTAAAAAACGTGGCCCGTGGGCAGTTGCGCACTTGAGAGTGGTGGCGCCGGATTCCGGCGACCCCGGTTAGGAAAATGACGGTTTGCATCGCCCATACCCTCCCATTTTGGAGGAGCTGTGGAATGAGTAGATCAAAATCCGCGAAGGCCGGTGATCTGCCGATGGTTGTGCCCGGTGCGGCGGCCATCGATATCGGCTCGACTATGCACATGGCAGCGGTCAATCCCGATGCTGACGATCGGCCTGTGCGCGCATTCGGCACATTCACCGGCGATCTGCACGTTATGGCTTGCTGGTTCAAAACATGTGGCGTGACCAGCGTGGCGATGGAATCGACCGGCGTCTATTGGATCCCGGCTTTCGAGGTGCTTGAGGAGCACGGCTTCCAGGTCATCCTCGTCAATGCGCGATACGCCAAGAATGTCCCGGGTCGCAAAACCGATGTGAATGATGCGGCCTGGCTTCAGCGCCTGCACAGCTATGGCCTGTTGCGCGGCAGTTTCCGTCCGAAGGCCGAGGTCGCCACCTTGCGCGCCTATATGCGGCAGCGCGAGCGACTGATCGAATATTCGGCCTCGCATATCCAGCACATGCAAAAGGCCCTGATGGAGATGAACGTGCAATTGCACCACGTTGTCTCCGACATAACCGGTGCCACCGGTATGCGGATCATCAGAGCCATCGCGGACGGCGAGCGGAACCCCGTCACGCTTGCCGAGATGCGGAACGTTCGTTGCCATGCGACCGTAGAGACAATCTGCTCCGCATTGACCGGGAACTGGCGTGAAGAGCATATCTTCGCGCTATGCCAATCGCTTGCGCTGTTTGACTTTTACCAGAGCAAGATCGTGGAATGTGACCGCAAGCTGGAGATCGCGCTCCGAGATCTCGAAGACGGCAATGGACACGACACAGCGCGCCTTCCCAAGGCTCGGACCAAGACCGGACAAGTGAATGCGCCGGACTTTGAAGTTCGCTCGGCGCTCTATCGTGTGCTGGGTGTGGACCTGACCCAGATCCACGGCATCGGCCCATCGTTGGCCCTCAAGCTGGTTGGGGAATGCGGCACCGACCTTTCGGCATGGCCAAGCTCGAAGCACTTCACATCATGGCTGTGCCTGGCACCGGGTAATAAGATATCGGGCGGCAAGCTGCTGTCATCGAAGACGCGTCGATCATCGAGCCGCGCTGCTGCGCTTCTGCGCCTTGCCGCAACTACGATTGGCCGGACCGATACGGCGCTGGGCGCATTTTACCGTCGGCTGTCTGCAAGGGCAGGAAAAGCTAAGGCCGTAACCGCCACTGCACGCAAACTCGCCGTATTGTTTTACAACGCGGTGCGGCACGGCATGGCGTACCATGACCCCGGTGCGACACAATACGAAGAGCGCTATCGCAGCCGCGTGATCGGCAATCTGCAACGGCGCGCCAAGGCATTCGGCTTCGTGCTGCAGGAATTACCCGAAGAGCCCGAGATGGCTGTTTCTTAGGAAAGCCACCGCGTATTTCGCTCGAGATGCAAAGTGAGATACGCCTTCATTGCCGAGCATCGCGATCGTTTCTGTGTGCGGGCAATGTGCCGGTGCCTCGCTGTGCAGCCCAGCGGCTTCTATGCCTGGCAGAAGAGCCCGCTGAGCCAGCGGGCTCGGGAAGATGCCCGGCAGACGGAGCTGATCCGGCGAGCCTGGAACGACAGCGGCAAGGTCTATGGCTATCGCAAGCTGCACGATGACCTGCTGGATCATGGCGAGACCTGCTGCCCGAACCGCGTTGCCCGGTTGACCAGACTGGCGGGCATCAAGGCACAGATCGGCTACAAGCGTAGACCCGGCAGCTATGGTGGCAAGCCGTCCCTGGCGGTCGACAACACGCTGGATCGCCAGTTCGACGTGGCTTCGCCAGACCGGGCCTGGGTGACAGACATCACTTATATCCGCACCCTGGAAGGATTCGCCTATCTGGCTGTCGTGATCGACCTCTATTCCCGCCGCGTGGTGGGCTGGTCGATGCAGAGCCGACAGACCACCGATGTCGTGCTGCAGGCGCTGCACATGGCGGTGTGGCGGCGTAAGCCGAAGCACCGGGTGCTGATCCACTCGGACCAGGGCTCGCAGTTCACCAGCATGGACTGGGCTGCCTTCATCCGCGCTCACAATCTTGAGCACTCGATGAGCCGACGTGGCAACTGTCACGACAACGCCGTGGCGGAGAGCTTCTTCTCCTCGCTCAAGCGCGAGCGCATCCGGCGCCGGACCTACAAAACCCGCGAAGAAGCCCGGCAGGACGTGTTCGATTACCTTGAGATGTTCTACAACCCGGTGCGCAAGCAGGTCAGGAATGGAATGCTGTCCCCCGTCGAGTTCGAACGACAGCAGATTTTGAAAGCGGAAGGCGTCTAGAAAACTAGGGGCTACTCAGGGTAAGGTGTCAATCGGCGTCCAAACGGGACCCACTATCGGCGTGCAAAAGGGTACCACCTGTCGCGATGGCGTGGCGTTGATATGGGGCGCGGATTTCGCGCTGGCGCTGGCGTAGGGAGGGCGTAGCCCGACCGGAGGCAGCGCCAGCGCGAAGCAAATTTTTGTCGGGGTTTGGGGCCGGGTCAGTTGCGGTGTTTGAAGCGCCAGCTGTCGTTGCCGGTCTCGATGATATCGCAATGATGTGTGGTGCGGTCGAGCAGCGCGGTGGTCATTTTGGGGTCACCGAACACCGTGGGCCACTCGCCGAATGCCAGGTTGGTGGTGATGATCACCGAGGTCGTTTCGTAAAGCTTGCTCATCAGGTGGAACAAGAGCTGGCCGCCGGAACGGGCGAACGGCAGGTAACCCAGTTCATCGAGTACGACGAGTTCGATGCGGCTCAACTGGGCAGCGAGAGCGCCGGCCTTGCCGATGCGCGCTTCATCCTCGAGCCGGGTGACCAGATCGACGGTGTTGAAGTAGCGGCCACGCGCGCCGGCGCGAACCACGTTGGCGGCAATGGCGATGGCGAGGTGCGTCTTGCCGGTTCCGGTGCCGCCGACCAGCACGATGTTGCGCCTGCCGGGCAGGAATGATCCGGCGTGCAACGCGCGGACCAGGTCCTCGTTGATCGGTGTGCCGTCGAACACGAAGGCATCGAGGTCCTTGATCACCGGCAGCTTGGCGGCGCTCATGCGGTAGCGGATCGAGGCGGCATGACGATGCGCGGCTTCGGCGCGCAACAGATCGGTGAGGATCTCTGGCGTGGTGCGCTGGCGTTGGATGCCGGTGGTCACCGCCTCGTCGAAGGCCCCCGCCATGCCCTTGAGACCCAGAGCCCGCATCGCATCGATCATCTCATGCCGCTGCATTGTGGCCTCGCACCGCTTCACCCTTCAACGTGTCATAGATCGCGCAATCGGCGCGGGGCGGATGCTTGAGCTTGAGATCGACCACGACACTCAGCGGCTGATCCGGTGGTGGTTCGCGGCGGCGCGCCAGGATGTTGAGGATCACTTCGTCGCTGGCAGCGCCGGTATCGAATGCTTCGTTGATCGCGGCCTCTACCGCGTCCAGTCCATCGGTGGATATGGCGGCCAGAACCCGCACAAACCGGCGATCGGCTTCGTCGCTGCTGCCCAGCTTGCGTCGCAATCGCGCCAGCGCAGGCGGCAGAACCCAGTCCTGGAATGGCGCGCCATTACGCAGTGCGCCCGGCTTGTGCACCAGCACCGGCAGATAGTGCCAGGGGTCGTAAATCGTGCGGTCGCGCCCGAAGTGGCGCGTGTGTTCGGCGACAACCTCGTCCCCCATCCGCACGACGATTCGGTCAGCATAGGCGCGCACTTGGACCGCGCACCGCGCCGCCTTGGCCATGACCGAATAGCGGTTGCGGTCAAAGCTGATCAGGCAGGTGCCGGTAACCGCATGGGTGGTCTCGTGGAAGCCGTCGAACGGCGCCAGCATCGGCTGCAGCGCGGGCCGCTCAGCCTCCAGCACCTGCGCAACGGTCATGTCCTTTTGCTCGGGGTGTGGGTGCATCGCCGCCCAGCGCAGGCACTCGGCCTCGAGCCACCCGTTCAGTTCCTCAACGCTGGCAAACTTCAGCCGGGGCTGGAAAAAGCGACCACGGATCGTCTGGACCTGGTTCTCGACCTGACCTTTCTCCCACCCGGCCGCTGGCGAACAAGCCGTGGGCTCGACCATGTAATGATCGGCCATGATCAGAAACCGGCGGTTGAACACCCGCTCCTTGCCGACGAACACCGTCGTCACCGCGGTCTTCATGTTGTCGTAGATGCCCCGCAGCGGCACCCCGCCAAAGAACGCAAATGCACGGGCATGCGCGTCGAACACCATCTCTTGCGTCTCGCGCGGATAGGCCCGGACATAGACCGCCCGCGACGCGCACAGCCGCATATGCGCCACCTTCACACGCATCGGCTTGCCGGCGATCTCCACGTCCTCGTGGCTCCAGTCGAACTGGTACGCCTCGCCGGGCTTGAACAGCAGCGGAATGAAGGCAGACATATCACCGCCAGGATCTTTGCGGCGGGCATCCGCCCAATGCCGTGCGTAGCGGCGCACCGCATCATACGAGCCCTCAAAACCTTCCCGACGCAGCAAATCGTGGATCCGCGTCATCCGAAGGCGGTCGCGCCGATGCCGCGCCTCGTTCTCGCTCAGCAGTATATCGAGCCGTTCCTGAAACGGGCCGAGCCGCGGCCGAGGCTGAACCGTGCGGTGATAGTCAAACGCTCCTTCAGGCGCATTGATCGCCTTGCGCACAACCTTGCGCGACAGCCGCAAATCCCGCGCAATCTCACGGATCCCCTTGCCGCCCGCATGCTCGCGCCTGATCCGCACAACTGTCTCCACAACCAACATCCCGATCTCGCCACCTGGAAAACCAGATCGCTGCCTAAACCATCGGAATGGTGGTTCCCTTTTGGACGCCGATCACCCCGCTATCCGGGCCCTTTTTGCACGCCGATCCACATGCCGGGTGGTGCGGCCGTCGATGGCCGAGCGCCGGTTGGCGGTGTTTTGTGCGACATGGGGCGTCACGTTCAACGCGCGCAGATTGGCGACGAAATCGGCGGTGTCGTAGGCTTTGTAGCTTCGCTGAACTTCGCTTCAGCGCCCAGCGTGATGCGGTGGCAACCGTCCAGACGCTCCAGCATGGTCAACGCCGCCTCGCGCCCGCAGCCGCCAAACGGCCCAGGTTCGACAACCCTGTCGGCCGCAGTCCGGCTTTCAACCAGCAAACCGGGTAGCTGCAGGCTACTGCCCATGCTTACGAGGCCATCGACCTGAGTTCCGTACTGGGCCCCGTTAGCTTTCCATTAGCTTTTACGACCCAAAGCGCGGAAAGGTCAAATTCGCAGAGGATGTGAAGCAGACACCGTTTGCGCCGATTCACATCACCACCGAATTCCAGTCAAACTCGCCAACCCGCATTCATAATATATACAAATAATTTTGCCACCCCAAATGTATTGGGGTGGCAAAATCGGTGAAATCAAAATTTAGAAATTAAATTTGTTATCTTGTATACTGCATCGCCGGTTATTCTTACAAATGATCGCCGATTATCATTAGGATCATCGATCCGGACGATTAAACCGCGCTCCTCAAGAACGCTCAGCCATCGCAGAGCAGTTGTTGCTGGAACACAAGCAGCTGCACATGCGCTAGTAATACTAATCTTTTTTCCCTCAACTTCGGATATATACAGATCCAAAAGGATATCCCAAGCTGGATCCGCAAATATTCCTTTAGGGAATATATCATCTCTTCGACGCCTAAAGCGATAAAAAGCCTTGGCAATCTCTTTGCAGTCTTTGAACTCCATCCATTGCTTGACGGCGTTGTCATTTGCGTTCGCCGCACAAGGTGGATTTCTCGTCGCGGACAATCCTGCGTTTTCCGACAGCAGTCCCATACCCCCCCCGCTATCTAACTTGATGGGTCACGCCCACCATGCTCGCCTCGACCATTCAAGCCCAATCCCCAGGCTTGAATGTCAAGTGAATGTTACGTTAATTTTCTGCAAGCAAGAGTCTATTGCCCTTTTGGCTGAAACCTGAAGATAAGTTCCAAATAGCTGATTAAGCTTTTAATTTTTTTTGGTACTCGTGAGGGCATTCGCGTTCGCCCGCTCGGGGAAGGTTAACGAAGCAATTTCTGCCACCTGTTGAGTGACAGCGTCACGCGCAAGTTCCAAATTCGCGGCCACCAAAGTCAGATGGAAGCGATCGGCAAGGGCCACAAGGCCTCGCAATGTGTCGTCGATTTCGCCGCAGACCTTGATCAGATTTTCGTCGGATTTCACCTTCGATCCCCATTGCTTCGCAAGTCAGGCAAATGGCCACAGCGACCAACCTTTGATCGCGTTAATCCACTCAGCTTAGCCCTCACTTATCCGTATGATGCGATGATCGCTGATGCAGCCAATCAGATTAGTGACGATTTGGTTACAATTATGAGCTTCGCCGGAAATGGAGGGCCACAACTCCCACCGCGCTATTTACCATGTCTTAACTTTTATCGCCAATTTGGTCGAGTCTTTGGAAATTTTAAAATATTGTTACACTTCAATATTTTAGGCTGTAGATCTGTAATTGCAGAGCTAGGCGGTGCGATCCCTTGAGGGTTTCATGGATCTGTCCGCACTGGCCGGACCGGAGCCTGGTCGTGCTGTATCGGGTCTCACAGAGGCGAACGTTGCATTGACTCGAAGCGGGCTTATTGGCCCATCCGGTAACCTTCGCAGATCGTTCGTCCCTGCGTTCCCTCGCGGGACACCGCCCTCGGATCAGCTCTGACGCTTCACCGCTGGCAAACAGCTTCTACCTTACTGAGGTGGTCCCGCCTTCCTGGACAGGTCTGCGGCAAAGTTAAGCTCAAACAAGACTTTCCAAACACGGCCGCGCAACTCGGCAAAAACCAGCGCAGCGGCCAGCTCGCCGATTGCCCACGATCACATGGCCGCACAAACCATCGGGCAGCGGCTACCAGCTTTTGCTTGTTGTTCGGGCGGACCATAAAGGTTTATCACTCCACAAGGCCCCTTGATCGCTCAAACTCCCGATCACATCCATGCGATCAACGCCGAACGTTGAAATTCAATAAATAAAATCAAATTATAAAATTATATTATACTTACGAATATCAGTGAAACTAGGCCAAAAAGACTTTTCTTTGAGCCAACATTGGACGATTTATTACGCGATTTTTCAGGTGCCACCAATTCTTTATATATATCTTTTTCTGAATTTTTCACAGGCTTTTCGATTTTCTTCGTGGCGGAATCATACGAGGAAATCTGCTGCGCATCTGCCGTGACAGGGGAGCAGATAACTAACATCACTGCGGCCAGGGCCAACTTTGCTGAAATCTTCATGAGCGCCTCCTACGTCTCCCTTTAAACATTCATTTTGGATATCACCGATAAGGAATTGTACGTAATCTACGAAATGTCTGATTTTGATACAGTTTCTGAAAATTTATTACCGAAAATCTGATAGCGATTAATCTCCCCGAATGGGAAACATGCTTATTTTTCGCCAGAATGGATGCATTGGAATGGAATATTCCAAGGAGGTCTGGCCTAGCGACATTGCGCGAGATGACGGTTAACACGGGTTTGGTAAGGCGCACCTCGCCCCTGACTGCCTTCGCGAAATGGGCGCTGACCCCTCTTGGTCTTGCCACTTCTGCCTCTACCCTTGCCGAAATCATCCTTCGAGGGCGGGATGTGCGAATTCTTCGAGGTCTTGTGCGGCTTGCCCACCAGCGCCTCGAGTTCCGAAATCCGCCCGGCCATCCGCTCAATCATCTCGTACTGCGCAAGCAGCAGATCGTTCTTCTCGGCTTCGGTCAGGACATGAAGCGAGGGCGGTGCCATGGGTAGTTTGAATCATCGCCTGCCAGGCCGCGCAAGCCCTTTTTGCCAACCACCTGAGCAGTTACTCGAGCCTTCCCGAAAGACCAATGAAACGAGACTTTCCTGTCGCCAGCCGTTTCGGACGTTGCGCCGCGGCAGGGACACAACTCCAGCAGCTGCCACTCGTGACCTTCAGTCGGGGCAAATTTTCAACAATGCCCAAAATCGTTCATGATTCATCCAATCATGATCAACATAAAATCCGAATGAATCTTATAAAATTGATTTCAAACGACAAAAATTTTTAGGCGAATGTCACATCCAAATTCGAACATATTATCGTCCAATATAGATTCAACTAAAATTTCCATTCCCATGCCTGCGTGTAACGTAACGAATTCCTGATTCTATTTTATTTCTATAAATCCTGGAAATCGTCATGGGTATGAAAAATAACGTTCGAATTTCATGCATATTCATTATTTTGAATATCGTAATTTTCAATGCACCTAGCGGATTTTGCCAACAATTTGCATATTCTCATAATATAGATAATGTTTCTAACATAAAATTCGATCTTGTTGAAGGCAAAAAAGATGCATCAGATGCATCTCTCGTGCCGCGATCCTTTGATCTTCCCGAAGATAGCAAAGTGGATGAACCATATATTGATCAAAAAAAAGAACAGAATTACAAAAATATGCGTAAAAATTTAAGATCTTTAGAAATAATATATCAAACACTTAATTTTCTTGACGCAATACAAACTATTGGATGCATGCAAAAGTCTGGATGCCAAGAAAAAAACCCTCTTTTCGGAAATCATCCTTCAGTAGGTAAAATTATTGCAATTAAATCTCTCGCAGGATTGATACACTACTCAGCATATAAACATGGAATTAAACGTGACGATCGCCTAAAATATACGCTTTCTATGGAGATCATTTCCATTGCCGTACAAGGGACAGTCGTCGGCTTGAATTTCAGAGCCATAATTTAATCCATAACTACATTAAGCTTTCAATATAATTACACAAAATTCGAATTATCACCGTAAAAGTGACAATACTTTAATATTCGCACACATAGTTCGCTGACGGTCGCCATTGTCATCTAGAAACATCTACGCACAACCCACCTTCGCCCAGAAATTACAGATCCCTGAGCCTAGTGTAAATGCTGATCGATATTCCTCAGAAGTGCTGGTGCAAAAATCCCCAGCGCGGATTTGGTAATCCGCCATTGAGATGATCGACAGCTCCATTTTTAGGCGGCCTGCCTCGGCGCCTCGGGGCGGGCGGTGAGGTGAGATTGGCTTGGACGCGTGTATGCTCGGGGATCAGATCAGCATGTTGCCGCAATCGTTAACTTGCGCCTTCGATCTGAACGAAGACGGCATGGTGAAGCAATCGGTCCAGTAGCGCGGTGGCCAAGACGGTCACCGAAGACTTCGCGCCACTCGGCGAAGCCGCGGTTGGAGGTTCAGATCAGTGCGCCCTTTTCATAGCGGGTGTTTACGAGCCGGAAGAAGAGGTTAGCCCCGCCTGGGGTAATGGGCAGGTAGCCGATTTCGTCGACGATCAGCAGCGACGCGCGGGTGTAGAAGCGGATTTTTCGACCAGACGACCTTCGCGCTCCGCTTTGGTAAGCGCTTCGATCAATCCGGCCAGCGAACAGCGATAAACGCTGCGCCCAGCTTTGACTGCTGCCACTTCGATGGCGGTGGCCAGATGGGATTTGCCTATACCGGCGGCCCGAGAAAATGGAGAACTTTCGCGCGGTTGATGCTTCGCATCGGACCGGCAATCCGGAGATACATATACATACATACATACACCTCATGCGCCAAGGCATAGCAACGTCCTGTGGGTTAGAACGAATGCTAGCCGCACTCATTGAGGCTGGATGGCAGGGAAACTGGCGTTTTTCCGCGATTTTACTAGCTTGCGGTTCCCACCCTCATTTTTACCTGCGTTTGCTATCGAAGTTCTCCGCCACCTCGCAAAGGCGAAGTAGCGGCTCAACCTCCGCACCGTCCCCGCATTCCCGGTCTGGGCGCGGTCGATGGGATAGATGGCCACAGGATCGGGCGTGACCATGGCAGCGGCTGAACGCGTCGACACGTTTCAGCTCCATCCGGCTAGGCAGTTAATGGCGAATCTAAAAGCGGCGCGATCAGAAACGCGATCACAAGGATGGCGCTGATCCCGACCCACGGACAATCATCCGCATCCTCACATTGATTGCGAAGGCTGGTCAGCGCACACCATGCTGATCGACGCGACGATCGTAAAGATGACGCGCACTTCACCGATATTGAGGCCCACACGATCGTGCGCGCGATGGACAATGCGAACGCCAATCCGCGGATCACCGGGCTACGCCAACAAGCTCGCTGGCGGGGTCTCAATGCCGCAGCGAATGCCGCCACGGTCGCCTTCTCGATGGCCTGATCCTGCGACGAAGTGGACGAGGTGCTATATTCAAAGGCAAAATCAGAGTTATCCAGACCAGCTCCTAAAAAATACTCAAGTAAATATAAAATATAGTTTTATTATTCTCAAAAAATATAAAATTTAGATTACGTGATTTTATTATTTAATATACATTATTTCTATCATATTTGCCGTTAAATTTGCATATTCGCTACTTCGCCATAACTTATTATAAACAGATCAATCTGATCCGAAAAGATCTCTGGTGAATACTTTTTCGTAAGCATCGGCCAGTTCATCTGATGCGCGGTTGGCAATGATTACGTCGCATTCACGCTTGAAGGAATCAAGATCGCGCACCACGCGCGATCCGAAGAATCGTTCTTCGTCCAAAGCAGGCTCGTAAATAACCACTTCGATGCCTTTCGCTTTGATCCGCTTCATGATTCCTTGAATCGAGGATTGGCGGAAGTTGTCTGACCCGGCTTTCATCACCAGGCGAAACACGCCAACCTTGCTGGGACAACGCTGGATGATCTGGTCTGCTAGAAAATCTTTGCGAGTCCGATTGGCATCGACGATGGCACGGATCAAGTTCTGCGGCACGTCGAAATAATTGGCCAGCAACTGCTTGGTGTCCTTCGGCAAGCAGTAGCCGCCGTAGCCGAAACTTGGATTGTTGTAGTGTGCGCCGATGCGAGGATCCAAGCCAACGCCGCGAATGATCTGGCGCGTGTCCATGCCGCCAGCGATGGCGTAGCTGTCAAGTTCGTTGAAGAACGCCACACGCATGGCCAGATAGGTATTGGCAAACAGCTTGATCGCCTCTGCCTCGGCGAGCCCAGTGAACAGGACTTCGACATCCTTGTTCACGGCGCCTTCGCGCAGCAATTCGGCAAAGACACGCGCGCGCTCAGATTCCTCACCCACGATGATGCGCGAAGGGTGGAGATTGTCATAGAGCGCCCGGCCTTCCCGTAGGAACTCTGGACTGAAGATCACCTGGTCGGTAGCCAGGCGCTGGCGCACGTCGGCTACGAAGCCCACCGGGATGGTGGACTTGATCACCACAGTGGCAGTCGGGTTATGCTCCTTCACCAGCCGGATGACCGTTTCCACCGATGAGGTGTCAAACTTGTTGGTTTCAACGTCGTAGTTGGTCGGCGTGGCAACGACCACATATTCAGCGCCTTCCAGCGCAGCGACGGAATCGAGCGTTGCGCTAAGCGTGAGCGGTCGGGTGGCGAAGAAATCCTCGAGTTCAGCATCCACGATCGGCGATTGCCGCGCATTCACCTTGGCCACTCGATCGGCCGAAAGATCTACAGCAATCACTTCGTTATGCTGCGCCAGCAGCACGGCATTAGCCAGCCCGACATAGCCAAGCCCGAAAACGGCGATCTTCATGCGAGAATACTCTCCAAAAGGAATTCAGCTTCAAGGGTTTGCATCACCGGATGATACATTCTGGCGACTTGGTCCACCTGCCGCACCCTCCTGATACGCGGAGTTGATGCCGCTCCTCGAAAATAGCCGGCTATTTCTCGAAGCCTCCCCGGACATTCCGCAGTGGAGCAACACCGTCAAGGCAGCACCCTGCACTTGCCCAATACCGTGCACGGGCATCATGCACTCGCAGGCAAATTCCGCACCAATTCCAGCGTCTGAGCATTAAGGCTGGCCGCTCGGCTGGCAGTCGCACTCTCGGTATAGACGCGCAATTCTGGCGCATTACCGCTCGGGCGCAGGTGGATGATATCGCCGTCGGCAAACGTCACCCGCAGGCCGTCTGTCTTATCGAAAGTTACAGCCTTGCCAGCGAGTTTCCCAAGAAGCTCGGTTAGCCGCGTCAGTACTGCTTCGTCTTTACCAGCTTCGAGGCGCGCGATCAGCGCATGACTCTGCTCGGTCGGATAGCCCTGCAGGCGGTCACTATGGGTATAGCGTTGGGGCAGTTGGGCCTGGAGCGCTGAAAGCGACAATCCCTTGGCATGTGCAGCAGCTAGAACCGCGACCATTGGTAGGACGGCATCGCGCGTCGGCAGCGCCGCGAGCGTTCGACCACAGGCCGTTGCCGCGGTGCCGAGCAGGAAACCACCGTTGGCTTCATAGCCGCAGGCAGCAAGGCCGTCCGCTAGCAACTCATCCATTGCCTCGATCACGAAGGGGGAACCGATGCGCGTGCGCCGCACTTCGCGGAACTGCTGCGACGCCTCTAGCGCGGTGTTCGAGCTGACGGGCGTAGCCACTGCTTCCAGCTTCAGCGCCTGTGCACATAGAATTCCGAGCACATCTCCGCGCATCCACGTGCCGTTTTCATCGGCCAGAAGTGGCCGATCCGAGTCGCCATCGGTAGAAAGTATTGCATCTAGTCCGTACTGAGCAACCCACAGCTTGGCCAATTCGACATCTTCGGGGCGGACTGCCTCCGTATCAACCGGAATGAATTTTTCCGAACGTCCGAGCAACACCACCTCGGCCCCCAGGCCTGAGACAATCTGGGCAAGAATATCGCGCCCCACTGCGGAGTGCTGATAAACACCGAGCTTCATACCCTCGAGTGCCTCGCTCCCAAAAAAGTCCAGGTAACGCGCTACGTAAGGAACGGCCGCATCGGCAATTTCGGGCGCAGCGGGCGCGGCGCGCAACATGCCTACAGCATCGAACAAGTCGGGCAAGACCACGTTCTGAGCGCGAATTGCGGCCTCGTCCGGCTTGAGCACCTCGCCGTTGGCGCGGTTGAACTTGATCCCGTTGCGATCGTCCGGAATATGGCTGCCTGTAACCATGAGCGAAGGGATGCCTCGCGCGAAGCCGAACGCGGCCACGGCCGGCGACGGCACCAAGCCACAATCAACCAGTTGCCCTCCCATGTGAGCGATTGCAGCACGACAGGCAGCCATGATCCGTGCTGTCGAAGGCCGCAGGTCCCCGGCAATAGCGACTCCACTTCCTGGCGCAAAGTGACCAATTTTAGCCATGTGCTGCAGAAATGCGCAAGTATAAGTGAAGCATACTTCATCTGTCATGGCCGTAACCAAGCCACGCGCACCGCTAGTGCCAAAAGCCACGCCAGAGCGCGCCATCACATCGGTCACCGCCACTGTCTGCGTCATAGAACCTCGCTTTTCCTAAACCACAAGCCGATTTATCCGGCGGTGAGAAACGCCCCAGCTCGGGCGCCGTGTTAAGCCAAAGGACGCGGTTCGCATATGCAAAATTTGCGCCGCTTCCAAGGGCTCTCGCCATCGTTCACCCAAACGGCGAAGGTGCCGAATTGTGCCGTTGCAAAGTGCCTTGCATCGCAACCCAGCCCGTACCCAGGTTCAAGGTGCCTTAGCCCAGAGTGTATGATCGTGCCCCATGGCGTGGTGTAGCTTATCTGGGCCACCGCCGATTTCAGCATCAGCTTGAGCCGGTCATGCGCCGGGCACAGCCGAGAGCATGACGATGGGAGTGTCGCTCACGGGCGCCATGGTTTAGCTGCGCTGGCCTATGGCTCAAGCGACATGTACCGCCCATTCGTCAGACTGTTCCATGAGTATGGCGCCGATCAGGCGTGTGATTGCCGCTTCGTTGGGGAAGATGCCGACGACCTCGGTGCGGCGCTTGATCTCGCCGTTCAGGCGCTCGATGGGATTCGTACTGTGCAGCTTGGCGCGGTGCTCCTTGGGGAACGTCATGTCGGCGAGCACGTCGGGTTCGGCGTCGTCCATCAACGCGGCGAGTTTTGGCAGTTTTGGGCGCATTTGATCGGCAACGGAACGCCATTGCTGACTGGCGGCCTCGGGTGTCTCCTGAGCAAAGGCGGTGCCGATGAATGCCGAGACGACGCGGCGTCCGCTCTTGCCAGCGCGGGCCAACGCGTTGCGCATGAAGTGACGCGGCAGCGCTGCCAGCTCGCGCACAGCAGCTTGGAGACCGCCGCCTTGATGCCTTCATGAGCATCGGAGATCACCAGCTTCACCCCACGCAGGCCCCAGCGCGTCAGCTTGCGCAGAAACGCGGTCCAGAAGGGTTCGGCTTCCGACGGGCCGATATCCATACCCAGCACTTCGCGGCGACCGTCGCTGTTGACGCCCACCGCGATGATCACCGCGACCGAGACGATGCGCCCATTCTGGCGGACTTTGACATAGGTGGCGTCGATCCACAGGTAAGGCCAGTCGCCCTCGATCGGACGATCGAGGAAGGCATGCACCTTTTGGTCGAGCTCTTCGCACAGGCGGCTGACCTGGCTTTTGGAGATGCCATCCATGCCGAGGGCTTTGACCAGGTCATCGACCGAGCGCGTCGAGATGCCATGCACATAGGCTTCCTGGATGACCGCCGTCAGCGCCCGCTCGGCCCTCCGGCGCGGCTCCAGAAAGCCGGGAAAATAGCTGCCTCCTTCGGCAAGCTCAGGACAGGCTTGCGCAACTTGGGGATGCGCAGTTCCACCGCTCCCGCGCGGGTTTGCCAGTCGCGGTCGCGATAGCCGTTGCGCTGGACAAGCCGATCGGCGGACTTCTCGCCGTGGCCCGCACCCGTCAGGCCGCCGACCTCCATCTCCATCAACCGCCCGGCGGCAAACGAGATCATCTCGCGCAAAATATCCGCGTCAGGGGCCTTCTCGACCAGCGCGCGCAGGTGCACCATGGAATCGGTCATCGTGGTTCTCCAGGTTCGAGCTTCGCAACCCAAACCTAGCCGAAAATCACGGTGACCACCCGCGCTGCAGGCCTCAGATCCTACACCACGTCCCGGGACGCGACCGAGTGTATTGATCACCACCAGGCATGTCGGTTGCGTGCAAAGCCAAGGCGGTGCTCGTCGAGATTAACAGCGGCCGCGGCAGATGACAACGCGAGACGAATCCTTCCTGGAACCGAACGTTATCACGATCGGCTCGACGTATTATTATAATAGATCAAAATTGTCGACAACTACAGGCAAGATAAAAGTTTGTCCCGTATAGCATTGGTCTTCCGCTCGGTGAAACGAGACAAGAAGAAACAAGCAGACAGAATAATGACCACCAGGAAAAATAGCCACCCTATAGATAGCAAGTTTGGCCTTTGGGCAAAAGGTATGCCAAAGACAACTTTCGCCACCGCTACAGCAAACAAGACCATCGGAAAATGGAACAGGTAGGTCGAGTATGAAAAATCTGCCAATGTCCGATGCAAGACACCAAAGGCAAGTGGCCGCTGCCGATTTGAGCAAGCCACAGTAGCAATTGCGAAACCAAGTCCAACGATGAAATCGTTGAAAGCGAACACCAGCTGGCTGCCCCCACTAGCACCGGTGGATGGATGCTGAATGCGCACGTAAGTTAGTACACTGAACATAATCACCAGCCCCAACCAAAATGGCGGCTTCCACAGATTTGACCTGTTGTATAGGCAGGCCATAATCCCCATAAACCAAATTGGTGCAAGCATGATAATTTCATGCGGCAAGTTCGTAATGATAACTACAAACACCACCGCTCCAACCACGCGAGCGACAACATGACGCCGAGTCGCGGCGACCATCACTGCGGCAAATAAGCAATAATACCACCACTCATAAGCAAGGCTCCACAATGGACCATTGCTCCCGAAAACATGAACGATGCTTCCATCGAGCGTTTGTAACATAAGAATGTTACCGAGAAACGTCCGGATGTTCAGGTTATCTGCGACAACGAATTGCAACGAAGCAATCGGACTAGTGGCACCCGCGTTATAGATCGCATCCTGGTTGAGAAATCTAAGCCCGATTAGATCGAGAAGTCCACCGAGGACCAATGCCGGGATCAACACGGTGTAGATGCGGCTGGCACGGTGGGCGGCAAAGCGCGCCAGATGAAAGCCGCGCTCGGGAAGGCGGGTTACTGTTAGCCCCCCTACTAGATATCCGCTGATGACAAAAAAGATCATCACGGCAGCATGGCCGAAACCGGTGACAAAATAGATCAATTTGAAAAGGACGCCGCGGACCTCGGTTTGATTGGGGCTCAGTAATATCAGGAGCCGCACGTGATAGATCAGCACCATTAGTGCGGCGATCCAGCGGGAGGCGTCGAAAAATGATGAAAGCCCTTTGCTCACCGTGCCGAGACCTCATAGAGACGATCAGCGACGAACGCGCTTGACCATGAAGCGGAGTGGGTTGCCACTGCGTGCGGCTGCGAACAAAATAAGATCAAATTGTCTGCGCATGCCATGACGCGTTCCCTGCGATTTATTCGGCGATGCCGCAATTAGCAGGGACCATCAAGACGTTTGGCACACCTGCTCATGCCCTGACAGGCTCCGGAAACTGACGTAGCAGAGATCAGCTTCGGCCTCGCCTTTTTGCTTTTTTTCCAGCCGCCGGCGTCAGGCAATCTTGCTGGCGAGGCCTGGCGCTGTGAGGCACTTTCCTATGCTGCCTGCAATAGTTTTGCCAAGGCAAGGAGGTGGGGAGACGGTGGCAGCGCGTGTGAACAACTATCCGGCGTGCTGCCGACCAGGGCAGCGGATTTTGCGCGTAGTATTGCAGGTCTTTGTTCATCCGAACACGGACGTCGGCAATTGATGGCCGATTGCAAGTCGGCAGGTGATTTGGGTCGATGCAGGGTGGCATCCATTTCGGTTGTGGGCGTGACGAAGGACGCGATATCGCGGTTCTTCTCTACCCCAGCCTCGTCTGATGCCACCCACATGCGCTCCAACGTAGTCTATCCGGACCATTTGTCCTGCGGCGGATGGCATGGGCAAGCTCCGGTTAGCGCAACAGGCGCTAGCGGATTTCATAAGGCCATGGAGCATTGGGCACAGCCTGCTTCCCAACTGCTGAACTGCTAGATGGGGTAACGGTCCG
>NZ_KE148513.1:0-35167 GCF_000410615.1 Novosphingobium sp. B-7
CGCACAGCCGGCATGAAAGCGCGCCGGGCGCGCCGCTGCCATCAGCCGCAGGCCGAACGGCAGCCATCGCCCGATGGCGCCCGGCGGAAAGGCCAGCGGCCCGCCCCGGGAAAACAGCCGGCCGGGCAAGGCGCGGATGGTGGCAGGCGACGCAAGTGGCTCCACCCGTTCAGTCGCGATATGCCCGGCGTTGCCCCACGATGCGGCTTGGCCCAGGCGATCGTCATCGATGATGGTGACGCTGTGCCCGGCGTCGACCAGCGCGATCCCCGCACAGAGGCCGACCACGCCGCCACCGACAATTCCGATCACCGCCACGACGACGCCACTCCCCCTTGCGCGCATCCCGCGCCAGGCACATTCACTCAGGTAACCTGGAAACCAGCCCCGAATGGATCATCGCGGTCAATCCAGATCGTATTGAAGCCGGTCGCCACAGCCGATCCCTCGATCGAAGGGATGATCGCGGGCTGGTCGCCCAATGTCACTGCCTGCTCCACCCGCCCGATAAAGCGCGAACAGATATAGCTTTCGTGCACGAAGGTATCGCCCACGCCCAGCTTGCCCTGCCCCGCCAGATGCGCCAGGCGCGCCGAGGTGCCGGTGCCGCAGGGGCTGCGGTCGATCGCCTTGTCACCATAGAACACGGCATTGCGCCCATCGGCGCCGTCATGCTTGGGCTGGTCGGTCCACAACACGTGGCTGACACCGCGAATGGTGGGATCGAGCGGATGCACCGGCTCGAACTGCGCGCGCACAGCCTCGCGCACGCGTTGCGACAGCGCCACGATCCGCGCCGCGCCCAGGTCGTCCAGGCCGGTATAGGCGCCCTGCGGCTCGACAATGGCGTAATAGTTGCCGCCATAGGCCACATCGACCGATAGCGCGCCGATGCCCTCCACCTCCACGGCTATGCCCCGCGCCGCCACATAGGATGGCACATTGGTGATCCGCACCGACGTGACCTTGGCGCCTTGTGCCTGGTAGGCGATCTCGATCGTGCCCGCTGGCACTTCCACCTTGAGGCGGCCAGGCACCGCCGGCTGGATCAGCCCATGTTCCAGGCCAAACGTGATGATACCGATCGTGCCATGGCCGCACATCGGCAGGCATCCGCTGGTCTCGATGAACAGGATGCCAATGTCGTTGGCCGGATCGACCGGCGGATAGAGAAACCCGCCCGACATCATGTCATGCCCGCGGGGTTCAAAGCACAGACCGGTACGGATCCAGTCGAAGCGCGCCAGGAAATCCTGCCGCCGTTCCGACATGGACGCGCCCTTGAGCAGCGGCGCTCCACCCGCCACCAGGCGCACGGGATTGCCGGCCGTGTGCCCATCGATGCAAAAGAACGTGTGGCGCATCGCCGCCCGCTCAGGCCAGCACGGGTTCGGCGCGCGTCGGGGTCAGATCGGGCCGGGTGGCAGCAGCCTTTTCGACCATGGCAATCACTTCGGCGCGGCGTGCACCCTCGAGCACATAGCGCGGCGGCAGCACCCGTTCCGAACCACGGCCCATCACCTGCTCGGCCAACTTGATCGACTGGACCAGGTCATGTTCGGCATCGAGATGCAGCAACGGCATGAACCAGCGATAGATTTCCAGGGCCTTGGCATGGTCTCCCCGCTGCATGGCATTGACCAGTTCCACCGATTCCCGGGGAAAGGCATTGGTCAGGCCAGACACCCAGCCCTGCGCGCCCAGGAACAGGCCTTCCAGCGCCACGTCGTCCAAGCCGGCAAACAGCACGTAGCGATCGCCGAAGGCATTGCGGAAATCGGTGAAGCGACGGGTATCGGGCGCCGATTCCTTCACCGCCACGATGTTGTCCACCTCGACCAGGGCCGCCAGCACATCCTTGTCGATCACGGTGCGATAGGCCGGGGGGTTGTTGTAGAGCATGATCGGCAGGTCCATGCTTTGCGCAACGCCCCGGAAATGGGCGACCAGTTCGTGCGGCTTGGGCACATAGACCATCGGCGGCAGCAGCATCACGCCATCCGCCCCAGCCTTCTGCGCAGCCCGCGCATAGCGCACGGCGCGGCGGGTGTCGTATTCCGAACAGCCGGTGATCACCGGCACGCGGCCATCGACCACTTCCACGATGGCGGAAAGAACCTGGACCTTCTCGTCGAATTCGAGAGAGTTGTTTTCCCCCACGGTGCCCAGCGCGATCACCCCGGTAACCCCGTCGCGGATCAGGTCGTCCACCACGCGCTGGGTGTCGGCCAAATCGATCGACAGGTCTTCGCGAACCTGCGTGGTGACTGCCGGGAACACGCCCTTCCAACCGATTGCCATCTATCGTCGTCCTGATCCTGCTTAGCTGCCAGATCGTATACGATATCATGGGGTGGTCGGCAATCGTGTCTTGCGCGGGTTACGCAGCAGGAGGTGCGCCAGACGCCAGAAAGGCCCCGTGCCTTGTTTGGCCGGGGCTGTTGTTATGTGTGTGAAGTGTAAGATGGTTGCGGGGGCAGGATTTTGCCCAGCAATTCACAAATCTAAAAGCTATTGATTTTTCGTAACAATATTTCCGAAGTTTGGAGCAATACCCCTAATCGTACCCCTACTATTGCTTGGATCGATGGGCCGCCCCAGATGCACGACGAATTGCCAATAGGTAACCATAGAGACAGGACATCCTCCGTTTTGCAATGGCGAAATTCCATGCAGATATTCACCACGCAAAGCACGTCGCCGGTCGAGCCAATTACCATCAGTGGGGTGGGCCCAAAGTCGTTCCCATTCGAGCCCTCTGCGAATGTGACTAGGTGCCAACGAAGAAGTCGGATGGACATGGCTCGACTTATTGCATCGGAACAGAAGCTCCAGCGTAGGGATCGAATGGATTAGGAGACAATGTAGGTCTGTTTTGGGGAATCGCAGGTGCCGGTGCGACCGTTGTGTTTGTGATGGCAGGCAACGCCGGGGGCAAACTGCCGACGATACCGGCGCTGATCATCGGTGCGCCCAGCAACAGGAATACGCCAAGGGCAACAAAAGCTACGTGCTTCAACGGCAGCCTTCCCTGAAACAGAGATAGCCCGACCAAGCTTATCGCTACAATACCCAACGCCGTTGCCAAGCTGCCAGACAGCACTTCCTGCAGCCAATCTGCTACGACGCCAAAAGCTTGAGTGTGTGACGGCTCAAACAGTGACTCGGTTCCGGCGTTCATGGCCGATTGCTCCAAATGGCGGAGATATGCCGCTGCCCCGCCACGCGATCGAGTTGCACGATCACGTCGACGGTCGATTGCACATAATGGACGATATTCTCCCAGTTCAATCGTGCGCCGGTCTGGAGAATTAGGAGCGCGAGTTGCTTGATTGCTCCTTCCGGACTGTCACCATGGATCGTGCTCATCGATCCGGGATGGCCGGTGTTGACGGTGCGTAGAAACGTATAAGCCTCACTACCGCGCAGTTCCCCTACGATGATGCGATCCGGGCGCATGCGCAACGCCGCATTGAGTAGATCGTCTGTGCTCACGGCCGCTTCGCGCAACTCGTTGCGCGCTGACAGCAATCCAAGGCTGTTGGGCTGACCCAAGGCGATTTCCGGTGTGTCCTCGATGACAATCAAGCGCTCTTTGCTATCGATCTCCCGTATAAGTGCGTTGAGGAATGTCGTCTTACCCGTCGATGTCCCGCCGGAGATCAGAATGTTTCTCCGGGCTTTGACGGCCCGCCGCAGTTGGCCTGAGTGATCGATTCCAACTTCGCGGCCCCCGTCAGACGCCGTCGTCTGCTCTAAGCGACTTGGCAGGGGACCACCGACCATGGGATAATCATCGAGCGTTAGGCTCTGCATGACGTGGCGACGAATGGCTAATGCCACGCCCGTACGCGTTGCCGGCGGCATCACGACCTGAATGCGCGAACCATCGGGCAGGCTCGCGGCCAGCAATGGATGCTCGCGACTGATGCCCTGGTTCGACCAGGCCGCCACCTGCCGTGCCATGCGCAGCAACGACGCCTCGTCCAGATCCTTCACCTGGTGCCGCACGATTTTGCCGCCGAGACTTTCGGTCCATACTTCGCCCGGACGATTGACATAGATGTCGGTCACGTCGTTCTGGTTGAGGAACGGCGCCAGCGGTGCCAGCGACGCGGTCAGGTAGTGGCCAGCGCGCGCGCGCATGTCACGGCTTCTCGTCGATCGACGAAAAATCCAGGTCACGGGCAACGAACACAGAAACGCTCGCCCCCTGCTTGACTGTCACTGTGCTCCGCACATTCGCACCGCCAGTCGTGCCGGTTGTTGGCGTACTTACGCCTGGCCAGCCGACGATGTAGGTGCCGTCGGCCAGCTTGCTGGTGGCGACGTTCATACCCACGTTAAGCGCCGATTGCAGGATTGCCCCCCCATAGCGCTCGAGAAAGTGGCTATTGACCTTGCCCTTGACCCCAGCGCGGCCTAGCGTATCGGCCGACGGTGATTGCAGCGCGATCGTGACGCCATCGGGACGGATCAAGCGCGTCCAGTGGATCAAGGCGCGGCTTTGCCCGCTGGCGACATCAGACTGATATTCGCCGATGAGACGGCTGCCACGCGGCACCAGCACTTGTGTACCATCGAAGCCCCGCACATCACGCGAGACGATGGCGCGGGCCAAGCCGGGCTTGGTTGTGTCCAAGGCCGTTTCCAGCACGCATTGGATCACCGAGCCCTGCGTGACGGTGGTGGCCGGATTGAGCAGGCGGGTGGCCTTGACGCGCTCAGGACCGCTGGTCGGGCTGGCACCTTCCGCCGGTGTGGATGGAGTGGAAGGTGCGCTGGGCGGTGGCGGCGGGGCATCAAACACAGTGGTCGGGCCAGTGGATGATGGACCGCCGGAGCCATACGCAATCGGCGGGGGCAACGGCGCGTTATCCAATCGCATCCGTGAAGGCGTCGCCGCAACGACTGATGGCGATGTGGGAAGAGTTGTTGGTTGAGCGGCCGCGATGGGCATCATCGTTGCTGGAGGCATCGCCGCGAGTAGCGCCGGTTGTGGCTCGGGATAGGGCACCTGTAGATCGGGAACCGCAGTTCCAGGCACCGCCACGTCCTGCGGGGAAGCGAGAGTCGCCGGCGCGTTGAGCGCCTGGCGATGCGCGTCGAGCGTCATGAACAGCATACCGCCGCCGATCAATGCCGCAGCGCCGAATGCCCAGAGGCCGAGATCGCCGGTCCGCACCGCAACCTGTGGCCGGATGTCGTCAGTGGCCATTGGCATTCCCCCCTGCCTTGGGCTTGGGTGCGGTTAACCGCACGGCCACGGCCTTGTGCCGGTCTATCCGAAACACCAACTCAGGCCAGACCCGATCGATCGTGTAGGCACCATCGCGCATAAAACCATCAATGGTCATTTCGCGACCGGTTTCATCCACGGCGAAGACGGCCGGCAGCGCCTTGTCTTCCGACCAGCGGATATAGGTGTGCTGACCATCATCGGAGATGGAATCGGGCCAAAGCGCTTTATTGCCGGTCACGCGATAGCGCTGCGCAGCCGCTTTGGCGCTCGCAGCCTGCAATTGCGGGAGAAACTGAGCTTGCGGGGCAAACTGTCCCTGCGATTGCACAGGCGGCGGCGATGCATTGGCAACCACCGAAAAGCGCAGCATGACCGCCGCGAACGCCTCATTGGGCTCCAGCTCGAGCAGATAGGTTCGGCGATCGGTGCGCACGATCATGCTGGTCATGACGGCGTTGGGCAAAAACCGAACCGTGAGGCTACCCGCGTCGCGCGCCACGTTCACCGTCCATGGCCTCGCATCGGTCATTGTCACGTTGGTGATATGCTCATCCTGACCGAACTGCATGGTCAGCGGCGTCGCCGAGCCAACCCGGACATGGATCATCTCATCGCGATGCCAGATGGCCGTCTGGACGCGAGAGTCCCCGGCACTTGGCACCGGCCATGCGCGGGCTTGCGCATAGGCGTCGATTGGCGCCGCCAGCACCAGCACTAGCATGCATAGGGCGCCGCGCGTGCTCATGGCTTCTTCGCCGACGCGCCGGCCTTTGCCATCGGAATGACAGGCGGCGCTGAGGCGGGTGGCGCTCCGGGTGTCAGCTGGGCAACCGGCAAAGCTGCTGGTGCGGTCGTTATAGCAGGCGCCGCCAGCGCGGCAGGTGCCGCATCGGGAATGCTTTCGGCATCGCGTCGATAGCGCGTTACCTGGAAGCCTAGCGGATTGATCAGGCGGTCCTGCACCGTCATCGGATCACCCGAATAGCGATAGCTAATCACCGCCGCCCAATCCTGATCCGCTGCGGCAGAAGCCGCCAGGTCGACCCGGTGCGTGCGAAAACGCACGAGCGATGTAGCTGGACCGAGCGATGACACGCTTTTCACTAGCACTTCGATCTGCGCGGTGCGTGGCAGTGTGGCCAAGGGGCTGTTGGGATTGGTCGCCTGGGTAGCGGCGACATAAGTGGCGCGCGCTTCGGGCGCCGACCACAGTGCGGTCTTACGGTAGTTGGCCTTGATGCTGCCCAGATCGAAGCTTTCTCGGGCGATCACATACTGCACCAGGAAGGACCGCGTCAGCGCAGCATCGGGGGCAATTGATTGACGCTCCAGCGGCTTGAGCGCTTCGACATAGCCGGTCTGGCGATCGACCAGCAGCGTATAGGGCTCGACGGTCTTGAGCGGAGCCAAGGCAACCAGGGCAAAGGCCTCGGCAATGGCGATGAACGAAGCGCCGCCGGCCACCCACCACGCGATACGCCGCGAACGCTGATCACTTGCATCGCGATCCTGCGCCCAGGTCGCCGCCTCGCGATAATAGGCGTCCAGATCTTTCTTGCGTTCCGGTTTCATCGTTTCCCATCTCGGCGCTGACCTGCGGCCGTGACGCGGCGCGAGGCGCGCCGGTACGTTTCTCCAAGTGCGGGTTCACCAGCACGCAGTGGTTGCGGGTCTCCGGTGCCGGCACCTGTTGCGCTCCGTTCCCGCTCGACCAGGATCGGCACGCGCGCTGGCGATGTCCCGTTGCCGCTGCTCAAACTGCCACCCTCTGAGGCTACGAGGGCAGGGCTATCGCTTATGCGGACGCGGTCTGCGGTCCGGTCATGCTGACCGAAAAAGGACGAGCCGAAAAATTGCGCTCTTGTCTGCAGGGCATCGGCGGGTTGCATATCGGCCCAGCCACGCTGAAACGCCACGCGTCCCAGAATGCTAACCAGCAGGAGCGCCGCGATGGCAAACGACAGGGTGATGACCAGCAGCTCGGTGGGCGCGGCGGGTGTCGCATAGCCGGCCCCGCGCAATTGCAGGGCCCCTGCCAGCCAGGGCTCCAGCACGGCGAGTTCCGCAGCGTAGACCACCGTGAGTCCGAGTGATCCGATCAAACATAGGACCAGCCCACGCGCCCAGCCCGCGAAGAGCCCGCGCGTGGCTCCCAGCAGCAAGGCTCCGGCCATGACCGGGGCCAACGCAAGGAGCAGTCCCGCGACCAGACGAATGGCCACCAGCGGTCCCAGCGTGCCGACCAGAAAGGCCACCCGCGCCCAACCCAGAGCCGGATGGTCGTCGAGCGCAATGGCCTTGAACGTCGTGCCGCCGTCCACAACCGGGGCATAGACTTCGCGCCCCGTGCCTTGCGTGGTCAGCGCCATGATCCCGTCGTCGGCCGCCTGGAGCCGCATGGGCATGCCCTGCCCCATGCCGGGCAACTGGTTGTCCGCATGCAGACCAGCGGCGAGTTCGGCCGGGCCATGCAGCACCAGATCGTAGACTACGATGCGAAAAGCCGGCCAACTGGCTGCCAACGTCAGGGCAATACCAACCTTGAGCGACGTTCCGATCAAGTCACTCCCAGACACGCCACGACCTGCCAGCAAACGGACCGCAAAGGTCGCGATCAACAAAGTTAGCAAAGCCGTAATGACCGTTTGTCCCAGCCCCCCCGGTTGAGCCAGGGACTGAAATCCAATCGAGCCTAGAGTCGTGGCCTGGCAATCGACATGCGCCAGCATCGAGGACAGGAACTGCTGGCCGGTGTTGACGGAAGGACAGGCCATCGCTCAGGCCGCCCCTTCCAGCAACGGCGCCAGCCAATCCTGCGGATCGTCGCCCAGATCGCTGCGCAAGGCATCCAGCAGGCGCACATTGGCTTCCCGGCCCGACAGGATCGTCAGGATATCCTTCTCACCGGAGAGCTCGAGCCGCGCCACCGCGCTGTCATTGCCATGCTTGATCAGGAAACAGCGCTGACTGTCGGGCATGGCGCGGATCAGGTCGAACTCGTGCTGGGTCAGGCCGAGGCCGCCGATGTAATCCTCGGCCCGCGCCTTGGGATTGACCATGAATATCTGTGTGGCCGCCTGTTCGATGATTGCACTAGCAATACGGCTTTCCAGGGCATCCTGTGCGCTTTGCGTGGCAAAGCCGACGATGCCGTTGCGCTTGCGGATGGTCTTTTCCCAATCCTTGATGCGGCGCACGAAGACTTCGTCGTCCAGCGCTTTCCAGCCCTCGTCGACCACGATAATCGCCGGCGAGCCGTCGAGCCGCTCTTCCACGCGGTGGAAGAAGTAGAGCAATGCCGGAGTGCGCAGCACCGGATCGTCGAGGATCGCGGTCATGTCGAACCCAACCGTTTCAGCTGCAAGATCGGTGCGATCCTCAGGATTGTCGAATAGCCAGGCGCGCTCGCCATCGCCCCACCAGGGCCGCAGGCGGGACCACAGATCGCGGGCATGCGGACGGGCATAGCCGCGGAACAATTCGACCAGATATTGCAGTCGCCGGAATTCTGCCGGTTGGGCAAAGTTGGCGTCGATCGCCGCGCGCACCGCTTCGGCTTCCTCGGCGTCGATCCCGCCGGCTAGCAGCGTGATCCATTCCGTCAGGAAAGCCCGGTTGACCGCCGTATCGGGCAATTGCAGCGGATTGAGCCCCGAGGGCAAGCCAGCCCGCAATTGATCGTATTGCCCACCAATGGCGCGGATGAACAGTTCGGCGCCGCGATCCTTGTCAAAGAAGATAATGCGCGGCGCGAACTTGCGCGATTGGGCGAGCAGGAAATTGAGCACGACCGTCTTGCCCGAGCCCGAGGGGCCGATGATGGTGAAATTACCCAAGTCGTTCTGGTGGAAATTGAAGAAGTAGGGGCCGACCGCCGTCGTCTCGAATAGCGTGACGGCATCGCCCCAGTGATTACCCCTGGCCTGGCCGACAGGAAAATTGTGCAGGCTGGCAAGCCCGGCATAGTTGCGCGCTGAGACCAACGCACGCCGGCCGATATAGCGGAAATTGCCAGGGAATTGCGCCCAGAACGTCGGTTCGAGCGCGATATCCTCGCGCACGCCGACCATGCCGAGATCGCCCAGTACCGCTAGCACTTCGGCCACTTGCTTGTCGAGCGTGGCCAGGTTCTCGGCATAGAGCACAATCGTCGCATGATGCTCGCCGAAGGTCGCCCGGCCTGCGGCCACGTCGTCCTTGGCCACGCGCAATTCCTCGCGTAGGCTGACCGCTTCATCCTCGGTCGAGCGCATGCGCCGCAGCGCCAGATTCATCCGCCCGAGGGTTTCCTGCCGATCGACAAAGGCAAAAGATTGGCTGACCGTTATGTCGAAGGGCAGGCGATAGAGCTCGTCGAACATGCCCGGCATGCTTTGCCCGGGGTAATCCTTGATCGATACCACCGCGCCGAACAGCCGCGCCTGGTCCCCGGCCTGGCCCAGCTCGAACGCATCCTGGCCAAAGCTCACCCGGCGATTGGGCAAGTAATGTCCGACGTCGCCGTGCGGCAGACCGACAGGGCGCAGATCGCCGTTGTAGAGACAGGAGATGAATTCCAGCGGCTCAGAGCGCAAGCCGTCTGGCGTGTCGTAAACCCGCATCAATTTGGGACTGTAGCTGGATAGAGCCGCCATCAAGGCATCGCGCGCAGCATCGAGCTGTCGCACTTCGCCAGCGACTTGAGCGCTGGCACCGTCCGCCTGAGTCTGCCGCCGCAAGATTCCACCCAGGCGCTCAAACATGCCAAGCCGCCCACGGACGGGGCGGCGCACGATCGTGAGGAACAACTCGTTGACGTAAAGCTCGCGGGTTTCGAGCAGATTACTCCAGCACGCGTGGAGATTCTTGGAAAACGCGTCACCGAACTGCGCGTCCAGATCGGGCTGAACCTTGCGGCGAACGACATGGTGGTAGACCGCAAAGCGCGAAGATCCGATCGCGCGCAGCATCGCGTCGCGCATCTCCGCGCGATAGTTGATGTCCTGCGCGTCGGCCGTCTCGAACAGCAAGCCACCCAGGCGGATTGTCTGCATCAGCAGCCCATCGCGCGTCTCGATCGTGACATCGTCGACATGCCGCCCATAGGGCAGATGCACGCCCGCCGATGCCTCGCGCGCAATGACTTTGGGATTGGCCGTCAGGGGCGGTAGGAGTTGCATTGCCACAGCTTATGATTGCGCACCCGTGGGCACCGGCTCACGCGCAGGATCCACAGGTCGAGAAAGCGCGGCTCGTGCCGACACAGCACCATGCCCGCGAGATGGACTGCCACGCAAGCCAGCAACGCCAGAGCGGACCGAAAAATCAGGAAAAGCTCGGCACAGAGGATGCCGTTGATCACGAAAAAGCTATAGGTGACCCCGGCAAACATCTGCGGCCGCGTGAGTGCGACAAAGACCGTGTCACGGCGAACGCTGCCGGACACGAGAGATCAATACTGCCCTGCGGTCGCCGCCGCGCGGATACCCCCGACGATGCTAGCCGCGCCGAACAGGATGAAACAGCCCAGCACTACGACAGCCCCATGACGCCAATTGATGCGTCCAGTGAGCATGCCGAAGCCAACAGCCGCGATCGCGATCACCGCCACAACTGTGGCTACGGTTCCCATCAGTGTCCCTTGCAGCCAGCTCACCGCCGAGACCAAGACACCGGAGCCCTGCGGATCACTCGCCACGGCTGCGAAAGCCCGCTGCCCATACAGCATCGCGAAAACGGACAGCGCAGATACAATGCTTTTGATCTGAAGGCTCATTCTCATCCCCGGCTGCCATGCGATGGTATGGCATCCTCTGGAAAAAAGCTATATCTATGCGGTAAGACTGGTGGCTATTCCGTGAAATGTGGGGATACAGGTGATGCTGTATGGCGTATCCGCATCGCCTGAGCCTCCACCCGTCTCTTGTGCAGATCAGCCCTAAACGCAGCACAATCTAACCGCTCCTATTCACCGAGGTGGGCATAAGTTGGGGAGCGGTGCGGCCTTGTCAGAGCGATGGGTCTCAGACGCGGGTTATCGATGCGCCATTTTCATCGCGGATCTTCGAGGCTTGCGCGGTTGGAAGGGATGGCGGAGCGGCACGGCCGCGCTGATCACGGTCCGGCGGCGCGCAGTGTGAGGGCTATGCGATGCAAGATCGAGGCATCAGGGCCTGCGCTGGCGTAGGCGACGCTGATGCGGCTGGCGGTTTCGATGACCCGTGCGGCTATCTTGAGCAAGCGCACGCGGATGGTGGCGAATTCGGCGGTGCGCAGAGGGCTTCTGGCGGCCATGGGTTCGCGGAGAGCCCATATCAGCAAGTATGCAGCGGCGTGGAGGACGAGCCCCGCATCTGGTTGGCGTTAGGCAAGCGGCAGGAGGTCCGGTCGCTCTTAAACTGGGACTGGTGCAACTTGATCACATTTCGGCCTGACCACGTGCGCAATAAAGGACGTTGTAGATATGTTCCGCGCTACCTTTGGCCAGCGAGGTGACGACGAAACGGATATCGAGACTGAGAGTGCTGACCTCGATACGCGCGACGACGCGGCGTTTGGTCTTACCCCAGCTTTTCGCCGCATATCGGGCCTCGGGATATTGCCGTAGCTGGCTGTCGCCACGGATCGCAGATCAGTGGCGCAACTGCTCGGCTTCGGTGACGATGACGGGATCGGCATGCAGAGGGGCATTGCCCGGCGGTCGAAAGACATAATCGACACCGTTCCTTTCGCACCACGCCATCGGCTCTGGACGGCCATAATGGCCATCGTCGCGCAGGGTGACGTGGGTGTGACGCCAGTGGCGGCGGACGCGACGGATGAGCCGACGAATATGGCCGGCGATCTCTGCGCTGGATTGCGTCTTGCCGGTGCGAAGGAACATCGCGACTGAGCGCCCGGTCGACGTGGCGTAGACATGGATCGGAAGGAAGCAACGCTCGCCATGATGCCATCCCAAAAGGATAGCTGCGGCATGCCGTGAACGACGTCGATGGTATCGTCGATGTCGAGTGTGACCGCCGCAGCCAGTGGGGGTAGCTCGCACAATAGATGTCGACCAGCGCACCGGACAGGCGGACGATTTCGCGCGTCGTCGGCGCATTTTCCCAGCCCGACATGGTTGGCTGGCTGGCGAGACCGATCGGTCCATCCGACAGCTTACCCGGCGCCAACTTGAACCCGAGGTCGTGGCGTAGCGTGTCGAGATCGTTGGCGTCCTCGTAGCCGCAGGCGATGGCCAAGATCCGGGTGCGCAATATCCTGCCGAGGCTATGGATGACAGGGTCCGGACCTCGCGGATCGCCAACGCAACGAGCAAGCTGTCCGGCAACGTCCAGACGGCAATCTGCCTGCGTGAGAAGGAGCACGCCACCGTCCGATGTCAGCCTGGCCCCGTCAAAGGCGGCGGAGACTTTCCGGCGATGAGTGGCTGGAAACGAGAAAGAGGGGAGGCTATCATCAGCCATGGCGATCGCGGCCGTCTCTGTCCGGTCTAGAGCGATGATTGAAAACCATTTCTCTGACCTAAATCATGCACTTATGATAATGTCACCAACCCAAAACCGTCATCCCGGTGCATAAGACGCGCTAGACTTCTTCAACAGCCTACCAATTGCTCCAAAAGCCGTCAAAACCGAGCAGATGACGCGGACGCTGGCGCATTGCTAGCCATTGATGTTCGTGTCCGAGACAAATTACTTTCCATGCATATAGACACTGGATATGGTTGCCTGATTCAAATGACCTACCTTCGACGACTTGGGGCAATTCAAACTTGAGAGCACGTCGCTTGGCATGAAATCTAGGAGCTATGTCGATATCCATAGACGCGTTTCTGCTCGCGCTCTTACATGGCCAAACGACGACGGTCATTAGTAATATTCGTTTGCGATGGACTATTATCTTTAAAATTTTTGCTGAAAATTGGAGGCTTAACTATGCGTAGAACGTTTGGCGCGCTGGTAGGTATCGCCGTTGTTTTAAGTTCCGGCGCTGCTACCGCTACCGAGACCATCACCTATACGTACGACGCCAAGGGCAGGTTGGTGAAAGTTGTACACACCGGAACAATCAACAGCAACATACAAACCTCTTACATCCACGACAAGGCGGATAACCGTAAGAACGTTACAACAACAGGATCATCCAACTAAAGGTAAAGTTTCACGATCATTTTCAAGACGCTTTTGACGTGCACAGATGCGAGGTTAACATGTCCCGAAAAATATATTGCCCTTCTATTTTTGCAGCTTATTTCATTTTCATTCCTATTTCAATCGCTCAAAATGTACCACATCCTCCAGAAACGTCGATAATTGATGATAATGGTGTGGATTTGATTAACGGAGGAGAGGTTTACCCAATTAACCTCGGCTCGATCGGACAACATGACTACATACTATCTTATAGTGAAACACAGACTGTCAACGGAATAGTTTCTAATGCATTCGGAACAGCGTCAGTTTACCAAAATGACTTGGACTTAAAGAACTATGTTGATGTTTTTGATGGAGAATCTTTCCAGCAATTCGTAAATCCATCTGCATATAGCGGAAGTTTTAATCCTGTTAGGGGAAGATATGCGACCCTGACGGTTTCGGTGGATCAAAAAACTGCGACATACACGAAATCAGATGGGGCGATTTATACATTCATATCTATACCAGGTATAGCGTATGCAGATCCATTGCTCAGACTTGTGAAAATAAATAGACCCAATGGGCTTGTTACGGATATTAGTTGGCAGCGATCCAACTCTTTCACTAGGCCGGTGTCGATCGTAAACAATGCAGGATATAAAATAACTTTTACATACCAATATGATGGGACTGATTCCGCTAAAATTTCTGATTGGATCACCGTAAAAAGTGTCGGCTTTATAAATTTATCCTACTCGCAGAATGCTATACACACCTCCCAAAAAAATAAAATATCGGCCACAGAGTATTCAGTATCCACAATTTCTGGTCAGTATTGGAAAATATATAGCGATTCGAATTTCCTAAAAATTATGAATCCCTCCGATTCATCATACATGAAGATTTATAGTATTACGGTTGATCCTTATCAAAATCGTATTATTTCAAAGGTTAATGACCACGGTACTATAACAAATTACGGGTACTCCCCTAGTAATGAAAATTCATCTGGAATTATGACCGTTACAAATCCAGACAACTCAATTAAATCAGTATCTTTTTCATTCTCACAAAGCAAAGTAGCTCGCGCTATTTATCTAAAATCTGTAAAAGATGAAAACGGGAACATTAAAACTTATACGACGAGGACGGATTATCAACCATCGCGTGTCGTCCAACCCGAAGGGAACTACACCGATTATGGTTACGATTCTCGAGGGAATTTAACATCCGTTGTCGATCATGAGAAGCCGAGCGGTACCGCATCTATAACAAGATATGGACTAACCTTCGCAAGTAATTGCAGCAACACAATTACTTGTAATCTACCGACAAGCATAACCGATGCAAATGGAAATACGACCAATTATCAGTATGACCCAACCCATGGCGGGATTATTATGGAATCTCTACCAGCCGATGTGAACGGTATTAGGCCGGTCAAACGCTATGCTTATGCTCAGCGGTATGCGTGGATCAGCAACGGTGCTGGCGGGTATGTTAAGGCATCGTCACCGATTTGGGTGAAGACGGAGGAGCGAACTTGCCGGACAACAGCGACGGTCGGAAACACTTGTTCTGGCGGATCTTCCGATGAAATTGTGACGGTCTTTGACTATGGTCCGGACTCCGGTCCAAATAATCTTCTCCTTAGGGGAATCGCGATAACAGCCGATGGCCAGACGTTGCGGCATTGTTTTGGCTATAATACTTCTGGGAATAAGATAAGTGAAACAAAACCTCTCGGCACAGGAGTAAGCTGCCCATGAGATATTTCCCAGTATTTTCCGCAGCTGCTTATTTGGCTTTCTTAATTTTCGTTGGAATTCTTCCGCAGACGGCCGTTGCGCAGTCGAGTGCCGCGGCTTACCTGAACGCGGTGCGCCTGGATGCTGCGGGGAGGGTAACCGGAACGATCTCGGCGTCTGCGACCAACTTATCGGGGCCATTCGTTGCCACCCGGACTACCTACGATGCGGGGGGGCGTCCAATTACGACTGAGGAGGGATCCCTAAACATCTGGAAGGCCGATTCTATTTCTCCAGCGAGTTGGGGGTCGGCATTCACGCTCATGCGCAAAGTTGACCACACTTACGATCTGCTCGATCACAAACTCACTGATAAAGTTAGCGGTTCAGATGGGATTGCCACTTCACTCACCCAGTATAGCTACGATGTGCGCGGACGGCTTGAATGTACCGCCATAAGGGTAAACCAATCGACCTGGGGAGCGTTACCAGCCAGCGCCTGCGCCCAGACTGCGACTCCGCCCAGCTGCACCGACAATACCGCGATCAACAGCGCGAACGACGATCGGATTACACGCAACGTTTACGACGTCTCTGGACAATTAATCAAAGTTCAGAAGGCTTACGGGAGTTGCATTCAAGAGGACTACGCCACTTATAACTACAGCGCCAACGGCAAAGTTATCTCAATGACCGATGCGCGGGGCTATAAGGCTTCGATGACCTATGACGGGTTCGACCGTCAAACCGATTGGAACCTGCCTTCATCCAGCGCAACCGGAACGGTTTCGGCTACAGATTATGAACACTATACCTACGATGCCAAAGGCAATCGTATCTCACTTCGTAAGCGCGATGGCTCAGTGATCACTTATGCCTACGACGCACTTGGCCGGATGGTGATCAAGACCGTGCCGGAACGCTCGGGACTTGGCACTACAAACACTCGCGATGTCTATTACGGCTATGACTTGCGCGGCCTGCAAATCTACGCGAAGTTTGACAGTGTTTCGGGCGAGGGAGTCAGCACGGCATACGATGGGTTCGGCCGAATTACTACGAGCACCCTGGCGATGGATGGTACAAGCCGGGCACTTGGTTTTCTCTATGATGCCGATGGCGACCGTATCCAGATATCCTATCCTGACGGCAACTCTGTAAAATATACTTATGATGGTATGGACCGTCTGACTAATATACTGCGCTCCGGAACAACAGGCATCGCTAATTATACCTATGATGCTGCCGGACGGCTTAGTAGCTTCAACGGTGGGATCAACACCAGCTACATTTATGATCCAGTGGGAAGACTTAAAAGTCTGAGCAACAATCTTCCACTTTCTACTTACAACAATCAGTGGAACTTCGACTTTAACTCGTCAGGGCAGATCAGCTCGATCACCCGAAGCAACGATACGTTTGCCTGGACCGGCAGCTACAACGTGAACCGCAGTTACACTACCAACGGGCTCAACCAGTACCAGGCTGCCGGTAGTGCGACTTTCTGCTACGATGCCAACGGAAACCTCACTGCAGATGGAACAGCTATTTATCTTTACGACGTAGAAAACCGGTTAGTTGAGAAGCGCTTGCAAGGTGCAGGTAATACTAACTGTTCTAGCTTGTCTTACGCAGGAAATCTTCAGGCCGCGCTTCGCTACGATCCCTTGGGGCGTCTCTACGAAGTAGTTGGAGCTAATGGTACCACGCGAATGCTCTATGACGGCGATGCGCTTACAGCAGAATATGATGCATCAAGCAATTTGCTTCGTCGTTATATCCATGGTGCGGATGCGAAGATCGATGATCCAGTCGCATGGTACGAGGGCAGCGCTTTTACTAGTTCCAACGAACGGGTGATGCGCTCTGACTGGCAAGGTTCCATCGTGTTAGTGTCCGATGGCGGCGGAAATACGGTGACGTCAATCAATCGATATGACGAATATGGCGTTCCTCAATCCACTAATACAGGACGTTTTCAATATACAGGCCAGGCCTGGATTCCCGAAATTGGCATGTACTATTACAAGGCGCGAATTTATTCGCCTACTCTAGCCAGATTTTTACAGACGGATCCTATCGGATATAGCGATCAAATCAACCTCTATGACTATGTTGCGAATGATCCGGTGGATAGTACCGATCCGACCGGAGAGGATCCGGTGGACATCGTTGTGAGGGGCGTCAGAGTGGCTGCATTTGAAGAGTGGGTTGCGTGGCAACTACTCAAGATGTCTCTGGCGATTCCCTCTGCCGGCGAGAGCCCGCAGCAGTTGGCGCGTTTGCAGGCGCAAAACAGGGCTTGGCAGGCGCACCAGAACGAACAAGCTGACGAAGCTTGGGATGACATAGCTGGCGACGCAGATACGGGCGCCGATGGTCAGCAGGAAAAAGACGGCGGGAAAGAAGCTGCTGAGAAGGACTTTGACCGTCTGAAAGGGCAATCCGATGGGAAAACTAGAGAAAATGGGACGAAGCTTAAAGTCTTACCAGATGGATCGAGGGTAGTTCTCCGGCCGTCGAGCGACGGTCGGTGGACTATCGAGCGGCAATCAAAGGGTGGGCGCAAACCGGATGCCGGAAGTGCCAGAAGAATACGGTACAACAACTAAGGAAATTTTATGATAACTGTGGAGATATACGATAACGATGACAAGATGATAAGGATGTGTGATCTTCCGTTCATGCCTATAGTCGGCGGATACGTCACTATCGAGCAGGATGGTTATTTCATTTACTATAACGTTGTCGAAGTGTGGATCCGCATCCCTGAGAGTGGCAGTTCTGCTGCGTGTATGCGCGTGCAGGTTGACGATTGAAGGAAGTAACACTACTTCCTCCCTTTTACAGCCTGAACCGCCCCGAGATTGCCGGAGGCCCCAACTCCTGAGAGGAAGGGTCTTTGAGCAAGACGACGAACAAGTTTGCACCCGAGGTTCGCGAGCGAGCGGTGCGGATGGTGTTGGATCACGAGAAGGACCATCCGTCGCGCTGGGCAGCGACGACAGCGATCGCGGTGAAGATCGGCTGCTCGGCCTACACGCTGCTTGAGTGGGTGAAGAAGGCTGAGGTGAACAGCGGGATGCGGGCGGAGTGTCAACCGACGTGGCGGAACGGCTCAAGGCACTCGAACGCGAGAACCGCGAGCTGCGCAAGGCGTCTGCATATTTTGCCCAGGCGGAGCTCGACCGCCCGTTCAAGCGATGACCGCGTTCATTGACGCGCATCGAGGCGAGTATGGGGTCGAGCCGATCTGCCGGGTTCTGCCGATCGCCCCATCCACTTATCATGAGCGTGCCCGCCAGCAGCGCGATCCGTCGCGCCTGTCAGCCCGCACCCAATGTGACCAGGCGCTGCGACCCGAGGTTCTGCGGGTGTTTGCCGAGAACTTCGGCGTCTATCGCGTGCGCAAGGTGTGGAGCCAGATGAACCGGGAGGGCTGGGACATTGCCCGCTGCACGGTCGAACGGCTGATGCGCGATCTCGGCCTGCAGGGTGTGATCCGCGGCAAGCCGGTGAAGACGACGATTAGCGACAAGGCAACGCCTTGCCCGCTCGATCAGGTCAACCGGCAGTTCCACGCCCCGGCACCCAACATGCTGTGGGTGGCGGACTTCACCTACGGTGCGCCTCGAGCGCATATGACTGGAATGCAATGGAGAAAGGAGGAAGTGAACGAATGCCCTGCCCTCTGCTGTGAGGGGGCATGAGCTCAAGCGGCGGTGACCTGCTGCCAACTGACATGGTGACGTAGCCCGCGGGTAAAGGGGATTGAGGCGAAGCCGTTACGCCGAGATGGCTCCCGAGGCTGAGTGCTGGAAGGTTGAGGAACACGAACCGGTAATCCGCATCCGAGGGCTGAAATGTCGCCTTCGCCTACGTGATCCGACACCATTCTCTGGACCACCCTGGTTTAGAGTTTCCCGGCCAGACGGTGACGGGCTCGAATAAATTATCTAAGCATCAGCAATACCGTTATTTTATTATATCAAATTTTTGAGCAAGCCCCCAAATCGGCCCCAGCTTAAAATTGCTGAAATGTGGAGGTGAACCAGTGGGCTCATTGGTTTCGACCGACCCAACGAATCGGCTAGATAGTTGTGGGCCCTGGCCGCGGCGACAGAAGTTTGGAGGTGAGTTTCACCATCAGTGCGCCTGAGCCAGTCCGCAAAGCAGCAGGCAGGAACATGCATTTCACTGATATCGAGAGCCGAGCTTGGATCGACGTGATCTCGGACATAGATGCCGTTCCTGGTCGGCCCGATAAACGGCAATACCAGATGGAGCGGACGTTTGCGCGTCAGTCGGTGCGAACTACTCTCGCGCCAGTCAGCCCCACTGCTGCTGCTATTGTCTCGAGTTGGTGGATTGCAACCGCAGATCGTGCCACACTACCGTATGCTCAGGTTCCTTCGTATCGGGGCGTAATATTCAAGAACCATCCGGACGTGGAGGCCTGCGCGGTGAGATTCAAGAAGAATACTCCGGAGTGGAAGGAAATGGAAGCGCTCGTAGCCTCCCATTATACGGCACTCGGGTACAGTGTGACGCCCGACATCAACCTCCATGGCAGTCAGATCGACCTGCTCTGCCGCAAGTACGTGAACGGAATCGGCACCATCACCGTTGCAGTCGAGGTTAAGCACCGATCGCACGGAGTGGTCGGCGTCCAGGAGGTCCGCTCATTCAAAGAAGTCGCGATTGAGTTGCGGCGAAGGGGCATTATCCAGAACGCCGTTCTGGTCTCCAACGGTTCGTTCACGCAGGACGCTCAGGCCTTCGCCCACGACGATTACTGTATGCGATTGATCCGGCTCCAAGATCTGGAGCAGGATCTCTTCAACATCAGCGAATCCCTCATGAAGCTGAAGCTCGAATACGAGGCAGAGCCGATATTTGAGTATTACATCCCTCTGGCTGCTAGATTCAAGGATAGAACGCACGAGGATGCAGCCGCCCTCATAGCTGAGATGCTGAAGACGCCCAAACTTGTTGTCCTGGTTGGCGGATTCGGATCCGGTAAGACCACGGTCGTCGATAAGCTCTTTTATCAGATGGTGCGAAGTCGCCTCGAAAGCCAAACGACCCGCTACCCCGTTCGGCTAAGGCTCCGCACCCTCCTCCAGCACCCTGACCTCTGGAGCTTCATTTCAAGTAGTCTGCGGGAACACCAATACATAGCTCCAACCCGCGCCCAGTTCGAACGGCACCTCGCAGGAGGAGAGTTCGCCTTCCTACTGGACGGCTTTGATGAGATAAAGACGAGTGCCTATGCCGAGGACAGGGCGCGCTTCCTCCAGTTGCTCTCGCCCCTGATAGCGAGCAACTGTCCCTGCTTGCTCGCCACCCGTCCGACCTACTTCGAGTCTTTCGACGAGATGGTCCATGCAGTGAAGAAGACAGCTTCACGCCCGGTCTACTTTCCCCGGATCAATCGCGAGCGAGTGGCAGCGGATGCAATATTGGCGAAACTAAATCTGTCGCATGCGCCTTCAGTCGACTCGACTCAATTGGACAACGTGATCGAACTTGAGCCGCTGTCAAAAGAGCAATCACTAGAGTATCTCAAAAGGTACGAACAAAAATTCCGTGAAATCAGGAATGTGAGCGTCGAACACGTTTTTGAGTTTCTGCGGCGAATTTATGACCTCAAGGAGCTGATGCAAAGGCCGCTTCTGCTCGAGATGATTGCAATCACTGCGCTTGAGGGTGAGATCGACCTGCATGCCCTCGATACAGCCCATGTCGGCCCATCGATGCTCTACGATGGATACACGCGAATTTGTGCTGTGCGTGACAGCGGAAGGCCAAGCGGTCTCACAGAGGACGAGCGGCTCGATGCGAGTCGTGCACTCGCCATGGCAATGTTCGACAAGGGCGAAGTCGAATTGACGGCTGACGAAATCGCCGAAGCAATCAAGAGTCTGCCGTTTGCACAAACTCGCATCCACGCCGGGAAGCGTGATCCTGCTGCCAGTATTGCAGACATCATAACCGATATCCGCGTCTGTAGCTTCCTGAGGTTCTCGGACGATAATCGATCGTTTAGGTTCCAGCACAAATCCTTTTTCGAGTTTTTCGTCGCTCAGACGATCCTGATGCGGCGGCTCCAAGATTACGGGGCATTTCATAAATTGGAGCCCAGCCGATTGACGCGCGAGATACTCTACTTCCTAGGTAGTTTCGCCCGGGACCAAACGGAACTGGGTCTGGTCGTCTGCGCAGGGGTGAACACGCAACGCAGCAGCCCCGGCGTATCTCTTCTCTGCCGACAAATCGCCTTTTGCGCGGGGACTCTACTCAACAAGCTCTCCCTTATTGGCGGTGAAATCGCTGGTGTCGAAGTCCAGAATCTCGTTTTGTCGGAGTTTGATGCCGAAGCCGTGACGTTTCGGGACTTTGCGCTCAAGGGGGTTAGTGGTCGAACCTGGAACTGGGATAGCTGCAACCTGTTACGCGCAAGCTGGACCGCGGTGACCTTGGACAATTGCTCAATACGAGTTAGCCTGCATAAATCGGAACTCGATGAGATCAGCATATCCGACAGCGACGTTAGCTTATCAGGCCATGAATGGACCCTGCGGCATTCCTCATTGTCGCGCGGGAAAGTCGCCCTTGAGGGTAGCGGATCCCTCGTTGATGTCTTCATCGACGGTTGCAAGGATGTGGCACTCGCCGAGTTATCCCTACGACCCGGCGCCCGCGTCGAGATCGCGAACTCAAGCGTCAGGTGCGAGACTTATCGGGGATGGTGTGCCTCCAAATCCCGCATCACGCTCAGGCAATGCCAGCTAGCGGGCCTTTGGATCCCATCGCTCGCTCTTTCTGAGCTATCAGATTCCGCTACCCGACCGAACGCCATTCTCGAATTGAAGGATTGCCGGGGCGTCGTATTTAGCGAACTCGATCTCGATGACATAGACAAAGAAAGAGCTCAGATTTTTCGAGAACTTCATCCCGAGATAGAGGTGATTGCGGAGTTGGCCGTCCAGCGGGCGCTCCGCCGCCGCCGAGGGGAGCGTGTCGACATGTTCGAATTCGTTGATGTGAAGGACGCCGATCTTCGGGACGCGGCGATAGACCGGGTCATTAAGAACGACGAGGCGAAACTTTGGCCAGCGCGGCGCGCACTCGAAAAAGCAGGGATGACGGAGATCCTGGCAAAGCTCTACTCCGAGCTGTGTGACGTTGAGCCACCTGCTGAGTAGGAAAAGCTGGAACAGGAAGAGGCACCGATTCCCAAAAATTGAAAGTTCCTGGGCTTGCGCGGCCTAGCCCTAGCTGTCTGGTTGCGACACATCATTGGCATAATGTATAATATCGCCGACTTGAGTCATGAGATCGTCGAGCGCCGAGGGTTTGTAAAGAGGATTGGCGAGAGCGGGTCTCAGCTCGATCCGTTCTTCCACCTTCTGGCATGGTGAACTGCCTTGGAGCACGCGCTGTCGCCGTCGATTGTAGGCACGGTTGAAGCCGGTCAGCAGGATTTCGAGATCGGCGTGGCCGGCCACATTGATGCCCAATACCTCGCTGGCAATACGGCCATTGAAGCGTTCGACCATACCGTTGGTTTGCGGCGTATAAGGCTTTGTCGTGCGATGAATGACTTTGAGCTGCGCGCAGGCGCGTTCAAAATCATCAGCTGGACACTTCGAAGAACCGTCTGATTTCTACGTGAAGGCGGCGGGACGGTTTGCTGTTGGCGTAGCAGCCGCCGTTTTGGCGGGATTGATCAGGTTTTCCGGGTCGTTGGTCGGACTTTTGGGCCGGATTAGGGTCACACAGGCGCAGTTCGCCCCTCGAGCCAGACGAGCCGCTGGAAGTTATAGACGAGGTTGGCCATGCCGATCTTGATGGTGGCTCTGGCGATGCCGATGGTGCGCACGACGAGGCCCATGCGGTGCTTGTGCCCTGCGAACACATGCTCGACATGAGCGCGGATTTTGGATCGTCGGGTATTGGCCTTGGCGATCCGCTCGGGCATCGGCCGCCTCGGCTTGCGTCTCTGGTGGATATGGCTCTTGAACATGCCGGCGGCGAGGAACGCTTCGTTCTTCTTCGACCGATAGGCGGTATCTGCCCAGACGCCCGAGCCGGTGTTGCCCATGCTGATCAGCTCCGGCAGCCGCGCCCCATCATGGGCGTTGGCCGCGCTGGCTCCCCAGGTGCGGATCAGGCCGTGGGCCTTGTCGATGCCGATATGGTTTTTGTAGCCGAACATCGGGATGGCGAGATCGACAGGCTTCGCGGCCTTGGGACCGGCGCCTTCGCGGACCTTGGCTTTGCTGTACTTGATCGACCAGCGCGCATCACGATCCTTTTGCCGCGCCTTTGCCGGTTGCCAGTCTTCGGGTACGCGCCCTTCCTTGATGGCGGTCTTCTCGGCCTCGGTGTTGCGCTGCTTGGGCGCCGGCACCACTGTGGCGTCGATAATCTGCCCGCCCATCGCGAGATAGCCGTGATCCTTGAGCGCCGCGTCGAAGCGGGCGAAGAGTTTGTCGATCGCCTTGTCCTGCACCAGGCGCTCGCGGAACAACCACACCGTCGTCGCGTCCGGCACGGCGCCGTCGAGACCAAGACCCAGGAAGCGCTGGAACGACAGGCGGTCCTTGACCTGGAACTCCGCCGCCTCGTCCGACAGCGAGTAAAGCGCCTGAAGCACCAGGATCTTGAACATCAGCACAGGGTCAAACGGCGGCCGTCCGCCCTTGCCGCGAACACTGCGCCGAAGCGCCGCCACCAGCGGTCCGCGGAAAACCTCGAAGTCCACCACCGCGGCCAAGCGCTCCAGCGGATCGCCCGCCGCGCTCAGCGCATCATATCGGTCCGAAAGATCAAAGAAACCGGGCTGTCTTGCCATCATCACCTCCGCCCTACCGTCGGCGAAGTGAATCAAATCCACCCCTCAAACGCCAGAGTTTTTCAAGGTGTCCAGCTGTGAAGCAGGATCCCCGGTCCGTCAGGACATGGGTGATACGGAACGGGAAGGCCTTTCTGGCAGCCCTGAGGAAGGTGATGGCATTTTCGGCGTCGTAGACGTCGAGATGGACGAACCGTGAGCAGCGATCGATGGCCACATAAAGGAAGCGCTTGCGGACCTCGCCATCCGCAGTGCGCAGTTTGGGCAGATGTTTTACATCGATATGCACGAAGCCCAGATCATAGTCTTTGAAACTGCCTTGTCCTTTGCGCGGCTGCGTCGCGGGCTTAGGGGGGCGGCGGTTGAGATCCTCGGCCTTGAGCACTCGATAGATGCTGTCGCGGTTGAGGTGCGGCAGAAAGTGCCGGAGCACGAAGGTGAGATCATCCAGAGGGAAACCCGTGGCCCGGCGTACCGCGCAGATAATCGCGCGTTCTTCCTCGCTCATGCGCCACGCCAGTCGTTTGGGCCGGCTCGAGCGATCCTGGACCGCCTGTTCTCCACGTTTGCGCCACTTGCGCACGGTTTCATCGCTGATGCCATAGCGCTTGGCCACGACGCTCGCGGGCTCAGCCGAACGGGCAATTTCCGCCCGTACAGCAGGTGTGGTCCGGGCTTGGGGATGTATTTGCACCATCACAAAACCTCATCAGCAAGAGCGGAAAAGCGCCACGCGTGATCTGCGATGGCCTCATTTACCATGTCCCAATGATGTGTCGCAACCAGACAACTAGATGCCGTAATGGGCCGGCGTCACAAGCGTAGCCAAGTTGGGTGGCTGTCCCTCAGAATGATGGCGTTGGAAACGGGGTCCGAGTGATCGGCCCCAAGCATCATGAGAGGAACAGCCATGGACTATTATGCCGGAATCGATGTCTCTCTGAAAGAGAGCAGCGTGTGCATCGTGGACGCGAAGGGTAAGATCATCCGCGAGGTCAAGGTCGCCAGCGAACCCGAGACGCTGGTGCGGTATTTCGACGAGTTGGAATTGCCGGTGTGCCGGATCGGGCTGGAGGCGGGGCCGCTATCGCATTGGTTGCATGCTGGGCTTGTTGCCGCTGGTCGAGACGTTGTTTTGCTGGAGACGCGACACGTGAAGGCGGCACTTTCGGCAATGACTGTGAAGACCGACCGGAAAGATGCTCGCGGGATTGCCCAATTGCTGCGGATGGGCTGGTATCGGCCGGTTCATGCAAAATCGGTGGCATCGCAAGATACCCGCGCCGTACTCGTCGGGCGTAAGCTTCTGCAGGGGAAGCTGCTCGACGTCGAACTCAGTATCCGTGGGATACTGCGCGGTTATGGACTGAAGGTCGGCGAGGTCAGCCGCGGCAGGTTCGAGGCGCGTATCCAGGAACTAATCGTAGGGCACGCCACCCTGGAGACGGTGATCGGTGGAATGCTGGCAGCCCGAACGACACTGTGGAGTGAGTTCACCCGGCTCCACCGGGAGATGTTGAGGATCGCGCGGGCAGACAAGATTTGCCACCGGTTGATGAGCACACCTGGCGTCGGCGCGCTGGTCGCTCTGACCTATCGATCAGCGGTCGACGATCCGACCCGCTTTGGGAAATCGAGCACGGTGGGCGCCTATTTCGGGCTCACGCCGAAGAAATATCAGTCCGGCGAGACCGACCGGGATGGAGGTGTCAGCAAGGTCGGTGACGCGATGGTCCGAACCGCGCTCTTCGAAGCGGCGCATATCATGCTGACGCGAGCGACGCGGTTTTCCAGCCTGAAGCGCTGGGCGCTCGAGGTGGCGAAACGTCGCGGGATGAAGCGCGCGAAGGTGGCTCTGGCGCGCAAACTGGGCGTCGTGCTCCATCGCATGTGGATGGACGCCACCGACTTTTGCTGGGGGGCAACCGCAATGGCGCTTGAAGGAAGAAATGCTGATCGAGGCGCGCCTAGAACGGCACGCTTCTAGTGAGGTCCCGTCGCTGGGACGCAGGCTTGGCAAGGTCGTGTGTAGTGCTGTGATCGCCTCGGCGAAGCACGCTTCCTAGATTGACCTGTCGGCTTGAGGATCTGATGGCTTGGTGTGGCGGCCTTCGTGCTGACCACGGACAGAAGCATGATCCCGGCGATGAGATAATCATTCAGAGGGACTTAACGAACAAAGGCCCATTACAGAAGCACTACTTTGGCAGATTAGGTGGTCGTGGAATGTCATTTGGGCGGCATCCGCAGTGTGGGCATGGTTTGTTCGGCGGCCGGTTCGCTCGCGTGCCGCCGTCAGATTGGCGACGGCATTGTGCAGGAGGCTGAGCTCATGCCGCACGGCCTCGAAAGCCTGGGCGGTGGTCACTTCGGTGTCGTTCGTTTCGGTCATGGGCGCAGGCTAAACCTTGCCATTTCCAGAATGCCAGAGGCTGGAACCTCGCTGGAAGGGGTGAGATTTGTGGGCGTGGCGGCGCGCATGCTGCTGAGGCGGCTTGAGATTGTGCCAAGCGGTGAAGGCGCTGCGACTCGGGCCTTGGCCTGCCCTACAGGCCGAGCCCGCGTCCCCTCCCCCGGCCGAGATCGAGGCCGTGCTCGAACGCGAGCTGGGCGCCCAGTTTGCGCTGGCTGTCCATCATGGTGATGCCAAGCTGGGCCTTGCGGCTGGCCAACAGGGATTCAAGCTGCGGGTCGCGCTCCAGGCTCCTGGCCATGTTTGCCATGGCCGATCGCGCGTTCCTGTGAGCGTCGATGTTACCAGCCGCATAATGACGGTCGGCCTGGTTGGAGAGCTCGTTCCAGCGGCTGACGAACCGGTCGGCGCGCAGCTCGGGATTGGTGCGTAGCTCGGTTTCGAGCTGCAGCGCCCGGATGGCGCGAGTGGCATTGCCGCGTGCCGCTTCGCTCGCCAGGCTCGGATCCCTGGCATAGGCCGCCTCGGCATCGCGTGGCCCATGCGGGCGCAGTTCCTCGAACGCCTTGCGCGCGGACTTGAGCTCGGCAAGCTGTTCGGGGCTTTCCTGGCCGCCGTGGGCCCTCGTGCCGTAGATTCCGTCGATCGCTTTGGCATGGCGTGTCAACGCCTCCATGCGCTCGCGCCGCAGTTGCGCCTCGCGGGTTTCGGGGGCGGTCGGGATTGCAGCGATTTCACGTGACGGGGCTATGGGCTGGAGCAGGTCTTTGGAGACCTTGAGGCGGTGGCCATCAAAGTTCACCCGTTCGGGCACGGTAGAGAAGTTGGGCACCTTGAGCTTGAGTCCATCGATGCCGCGCCTGGGCTGCACTTCGGGCGCAGGCTCGGGCACGCGGGCATAGTCCGATGCCATGTCCTTGCCACGCTCGCGGCTGAGCGCGCGGACAAGCCGGTCCCGATCGGCAAAATCATCCTTGCCGTAATACAGATCGACCTGGTCCCTATGCCGCGAGAGCGCGACATAGGCGGCATGGCGGTCGAGTCCTGGCGTTGCCAGCACATGGACACTGTCCACGGTCATACCCTGCGCCTTGTGGATGGTGGCGGCATAGCCATGATCGATATGGGCATAGTCCTTGAGATCGAAGGCAATCGATCGCCCATCGTCGGTGCGCACGCGCATGGCGATCTGGCTCACCTGTTCGACCGTGCCGAGCGTGCCGTTCTTCACCTCCAGGCTACGCTCGTTCTTGAGGAACATCACGCGGTCGCCGGACGCGAACGACCGCGCGCCCCGCTCGACGGTAAGACCAACATCCTCGCCCAGCAGACTGGCGGCACGCATCCGTTCGCGCGCGGCCTCGTTCAGTTCGCGCACTTCGTCGTTGGTGTGGGTGAGGATGATCCGGCTGGCATCGGGGTCGGCCATGCGATTTCGATCCCAGCGATCGATCAGGTCTTTGCGGGCCTGTTCGCGCGTCTCGGCGGCGTGGACATGACCTGCCTCTTGATAGGCTGCCAGCGCCTCGTCCGTGCGTCCGGTGGCAAGCTGGCGCGTGGCATCGCGCTGCCATTCCTCGGACTGGCGACGAATGGTGGTGATCTCGACCGCGCCGTGACGCTCCGCAATACTGCGGAACGAGGCGCCGGCTTCGATGGCCTGGAGCTGCTCTGGATCGCCGACCAGCACGACCTTGGCACCGCGCTTTTCGGCCTCGGTGATGACGCGTTCCATCTGGCGCGTGCCGATCATCCCGGCTTCGTCGATGACGAGGATCGATTTGTCGGTCAGCAGCTCGCGACCCTGGCCCCATTGGTGTTCCAGACTGGCGATCGTGCGCGACGCAATGCCAGAGCCGCTTTCGAGGTTTTCAGCGGCAATGCCGGAGAGAGCCGCGCCATGGACGGTATAGCCAGCCGACTCCCATGCTTCGCGGGCTAGACCAAGCATCGCGCTCTTGCCGGTGCCAGCATAGCCGATGACACTGCTGATCCCGCGTGCCTCGGTGACATGTTCGAACGCGCCGCGCTGTTCAGGCGAGAGCACCATGCCACGCGCTTCGGCGCGGGTGAGCGCGCGTTCCAGGTGTCGGTCATGAACGCCATGATGACGCCGCGCGTCCAGCGCAATGGTCGCACGTTCCAGCCGCTGTTCGGTCTCGAGAATGGCGCGCGAGGTGAAGCGCTCCTCGCCGCGTCCATCTGGCCCCAAGCGCACCAGATCGGGCGAGGACCGCACGGCCGCCAGCACGGCGTCGAACTGGTCCTTTCCCTCGCTGTGGCGGTGCACGAACGTCGCAAGGTCGCGCGAAGTGAAGGTCGCCTGCTGGTGGGTGATGGCATCGAGCGCAATGCCGGGGTTTTCAAGGATCTTCTCGCCATTGCTCCGGGCAATGGCAAAATGCTCTTCCAGCCGCTCGCGCACCAGGCCTTCCTGCGCCATGCGCGCGGCGGCCGGGCCAATCTTGTTCTGCGGCTCGAGAGCGATGCCCTGGGCCTCGAGACTCCGGTGATCGACCCGCGCGTCGATATCGAGCTGCGCCAGCCGGCCATTGACGTGTTCCGCCCAGGCTTCGCGCCAGTGGGTCAAGAGCTCGGTCTTATTCCACTCGCGCACCTTGGCACCAAAGCCATCCGATCCAACTTCGCGCATGGTCAGCATCACATGGGCATGCGGTTTGGCGAGACCGTCTGCCCCCACATCCCAGTGCACATTGAGATCGGCGACCATGCCGCGATCGACAAACTCCTTCTGCACAAAGTCCCGTGCCAATTGGATGCCATCGGCCTGGGTCATCTCACGGGGAATGGCGAACTCGATCTCGCGGGCGAGCTGCGCGTCCTTGCGCACCTCCACTGCTTCGACGTCGTTCCACAGCTTGCCCCGGTCACGCCACTCTTCTGGCGCGCCTTCGGGCAGCATGACTTCGCTGTGCACGACGCCGGTCTTGTTGGAGAAATCGTGGTGCCGATCGAGCCGCGCATCATAGAGCCGACCGGCCGAGCGATAGGCGGCGGCGGCCACGGCGCTCGAGCCGCCACCGCGCGAAACAACTTTGGCCGAGAAGTGGTAGATCGCCATAGCGACACACCAGATACGCCTAAAAGCGCACGTCGGCACGACGTATAAGCGCGCCCTCAAAAGATTTCATCATTCTCGGGACGGCGGAATCCCATGAGGTTTCAGGGAATTGGCATTGATCGTCAAGGCCGATAACTGGAAGGCATCGCGGCGCAACAGACCGCCGTCACAGGACACCAGACATGCGCAAGCCCCGCAACTATGACGAGGACCTCAAAGCCCTCACTGCCAAGGCCAAGCAACTCAAGGCGCGCAAGCAGAGCCAGCTGGGCGAACTGGTTGAAGCCACCGGCGCCGATAAACTCGCCATCGAGGAACTGGCCGGCGCGTTGCTGTCGATTGCCAGCATCACCGATCCACAACGACGGGAGGCATGGCGCAAACGCGGCGCCGCGTTCTTTCTGGCGCGCGGTCCGAACAGACGACTGGCCAGCGCACTGGCGACAACGCGCAACCAGCAGCGCCGCACGACCAGCGCCCACCATCGCCTGACCCTGCAACAAGCGCGGCATGATACCAGGGCCTGGCAGGTGAAGCGGCGCGAGCGCACGCGGCAAATGATCGAGCTGGGCGGGCTGATTGCCAAGGCCGGCATCGTCGAACTGACCGATGATGACCGCGCCGTGATGCTCGGACTGCTGGTCGAGGCGGCAGCGAAGCTACGCACCGATGAGACCGGCACTCAACTCGCGCTGTGGCGGCGACGCGGCCAGCGGACGTTTGCTGATGCCGAGGACCAAGACTGAGCAGCCGGCAACGCGCGTTCAACCATCCATCGCCAGCAAGTTGCCCCACGCCAGCCGCGTCGCAATAGGGACATGCATGGACGACAAGACCAAGACCCGCATTCTCGGCGTCATCGAACGCGCACCGCCGTGGCTTCGCAACGATCTGGCAGCCAAGGATCCGGCGGCACGCGCACGTGCGGAAGAAGCATTGGCCGCAATGCTGGTCGATACGATCGACGAGGGCCACAAGGCAGCCGGTTGACGGCCGGCGACAATACCAAGCGGACTGGCAGATCTCCATGGCATGGCCATCCCGAAAGCCACAATTCGGCGTGCGAGGCATAATGAACAACGAAGGCCTTGATCCGCATCTCCTGCATGCTTGGCTCGCCGCACGATCGTTGGCGCATAGGTTGCCCATGCCAGTGCCCGAGCATGGTGGTTTCCGTGTCGATACCGAATCGGAAACGGAAACTGTCCGATGGGTATTCCCGCGCGTGGGTGACGGGCTCAAGGACGTTGCCCGCACGATCCATCAGCCGCGCCAGTTCGTCAAGGTCTGCGACACGGGAGAAGAACGCATCTTGCCAACAGGTTGCCTCGCAATCCTGGAAGCTGCCATCGTTCGCGACTGGCCACTTTATGACACTGGCGATGGTGGACTCACTTACTCCTACGTCGAGTAGCTTTCATTCCAAGTGTAATGCGGCGGGATTGCAATGAAGCGACCGAGTAGCTTTCCTGAACGGAACAGGACGCCAGAATCAGCGCTTCCACAAGTACTGCAGAAAACATGTGGGCGGATTTGATAATGATTTCGCACAACGATTGACACTATGATGTTTTGTTGGCAACATCGCCTAAGCAGATCAGCAGGGGGCTGTCATGCCAGCAAAAAGTAGATTGGAGGTCCGCCGCCGCCTCTTCGCGCGCAACCTGCTGTCCGCAGGTTTGATAGCCGCAGGGGTGTCCATGGCTGGCGCAGCACCAGCACAGGATGCTGCAGCGCCAACCTCAAGTGTTGCTGTACCGTTAGACCGCGCGCTCACGCCTTCGGACTTGGGGGCGGAGGCCACATTGCGGGATGCCGAGGCCGTAAATTCATTGATTGCGGCGATGGCCCGCGTCGGACGAGGCGGGTCGCCCAGCGAGGGCGTCATCCTCTCACTCGACGGGGAGGGGCATATCCACGCAGCGCCTGCCGCAGACGACTTTGCCGGCAAGCTCGTGCTGACCCCTTATCTGCTGGATCGCTTGCGGCACAATGGTGCCATTGATCCTGCAACGCTCGGAGCCACTTCTCTGATCGAACGACGGTTGGGCAGCTCTTCCACCGAGAGCGTTGCCCCCGGGTACCTTGGAGACGAGAACTCACTCCCCGGCGGCCCGAACGACGCTGTCCGGCTGCAGGCGCGCCAAAACGGCTGGGTCGAAGGCCTGCCTAAGAGCCAATGGTCAGCCTGCCAGAGAGCGCAGAGTGCTTTCACAGGTGAGGCCGAGCGCACCCTGGGCATCGGCAACATGTATTACGGCCTGTCGCCGGAGGCCCGCCAAGCAAGAATTGACGCGATCAACGCCTATGATCACGAGTGTCTTACGCCGGTAACGCCCGGTCAGGCAGATCTTCCACTCGACCGCCTCGCCATTCTCTTCAACGATCGTGGCGATCCGGTCTGTATGGCGTTGCACTTGGGAGGTGATCGCTTTCTCACCGCCAACCACTGTGTGGAAGACAACGGGAGGACTCGCGCGGATATGAGCCATGCGGTCCTGACCATGGCCGATCGTTCCGATGCGCGGCTCCAGGCTGTGGAGATTATGCCGAACGGGCCGTTCGCGCCAGGCCTGACCCGCTCCGTCGCCGGGCGCGACCTTGCCCTCCTGCGCGCGCCCGGCTTGTCCGATGCCGTCAAGGCACGGGGCCGCGCAACATTTGCTAACGGCAACAGCGTCCCAACCACTGTGGCGCAGCCTGCGCTCGCGATCGGCTTGTTCCTGCTGGCCGATCCCGTCAACCGAATACCCGCCGATCCTATGAAGATGGGCAGCCCTCCCCCTTGGTCGCAGGCGCTCCGCATGACCCGAGATACGGGTACCAGCTATTGCCGGGTTTGGTCGCGCAGCAAGCTGCAGGGCGGTGGCGGATGCCTCGAACACAGCTGCCAGACACTTAACGGCTTCAGCGGAACGCCCGTTTTTGTCCGTCAGAATGACGCCTGGGTCGTAGCGGGCATCAACACCGCTGATGCCGCTGCCAAGTCGCAGACCGAGTGCGGCGCCTTCATCTACAATGGATCCGGCTTTACCGGCCTGCTTGGCAAGGTCGGGGCCGTTGCAACAATTCCGCCCGACGAGATTGTCCTCGCCGCACGCTGAACCATGTTCGAGCCGGCTCGCACGTAAAAAGGGTAACCGATGACACGCTCACTCATCAAGGCCACGCTGCTCGGCCTAGTCACCGTACCGCTCGTTGCCCAGCCCGTTCTCGCCGCGCCGCGCGAGGGATTGCGCACCGTCGTCAGTTATAATGACCTGTGCGGTACCCAGAAGGCGCAGTCGCCCGCGCTTCTCGCGGCGATAATCGCGGCTATCGCTGGGCCTTTGGTCAAGGCCGGAGTCGGTGCGGTCGGCTCAGCCCTACAGAAAGCTGGCGCGCCCGACGAAGCCAGTGTGGAAGGTCACTCGGCGGTGATGTTCTATCGGCAGATGACCCGCACCGGAGACACCACCGTTGCCCTAGCGCGAGCCCAAAGCTGCATTGTCGTGGCGGCTGGTGCCGGCGAAGGCGATGGTCCGGCGATAGACGACAATAGCACGACGGCGGTCGCCTTCGGCAAGAAGGTAACTCCTCCGCTAGCCAAGTTTCTAACCGACAATGGCTTTCGTAAGGCGCCATCGCTGCTGGTAGCTGGCGCCGTGGAGCTGTCGCACGATCACAGCGCATGGCGTTTCGCGCCTGAGGTTCTCTACGTTGGCAGTCCACTGACTAGCAACTCCTGGATCCGCGGCAATGGCCGCGACTTGGTGCTGACTTTAACCATCAGCGGCCCAGGAGCGACCGCTACCGACGCTTCCATCGCGACACGATCTATCATGATAGGTCGCATGTTCACCGCGCGCCCCGATACCGACTTTGCGGTAACAGACCTGACAGGTCTCGCCACGGGTTGGATGCCCCTGCCCAAGCCATCGGATGCTGCCCAGGATCGGATTTCTGCGGCGAGCAAGCGACTCGAAGACCGGGCTGCCATGTCTGCAGCACTCGACCAACTGGGTAAGCGGCAGACTGCCGCCGCTCCGGCTGCCCGCGCAGCATTCCAACCACAACTTGCCAAGGCGGCGGCGGAACTCGCGCAACTTGACAAGTTGATCGCCAAGGACAGCGAGGTCCTCGCCGAGGTTGCTCCGATTACTATCTCTGCCGACATCAAGGAAACTCGCGACGGGAATAAGCTGGTGGCCGATGTGGGCAAGTTTTTGAGCGACAATTCGAGCGATATTGCCAAGCCAGTCAGCGACCGCATCGTTGCGCGGCTCGACCCGGAAGCCCGTGCCGATACTGCCATCACCGCAGGTGCTGCCCAAGACAAGCTCAGGGTCGATGCAATCACTGCTGTTGCAGCTTGGCAGACCAGCAAGGCAGGTGGCGAGGATGCCTACAAGCAGCGGGTAGCGAAAATTTCTGCCGAGGCGGCATGCCGAGCCTTGGAACTCAAAGGCTTTGCGGATCCGGTGTGCCTTGAGCTCGTGCAGTAACGTGAGCGTCTTTGTGGATCGATTGAGCCAGGGCAGTCGGGGGCCGGTGCCCGACTGTCCTGTTCATCGCAGGAAGGTGTTTCGGCCTGAGAAGGTTGCAGTGAACTGTTGGCCAGATCGGCGACCTGCTTGGCGACTCCCGACGCCGCCCCAGGTTCACCAAGACGGGCATTCAGGAAAAGTGCCCCAGATTTTATGCCGATTTGAGTGGAATTGGATCAAGTGCAGGAATCCGGACGAAGCTCGTGAATGGCGACTGTTGACATTGCCCACCGTTTGGCGCGTCCGCGTCGAACGACAGTTTGTACCAGACTTGGACCATACTGGTTAAGGGCCATTCGAAAATCGCGATTGGTTCCGCTGACGGTTGCTCACCCCGCCTGCCGTGCAGCGGCTTCCAGTTGGGCGATGCGCTCGGAACAGATAGCATGGACCACGCGGCCCAGTTCCTCGACCTGATCGCCCAGCCAGGCCAGTTCCTCTTCGGTGATTCGGTAGTGCTTGGAATAGCGCGCCTTGACGTAGGCTTCCTTGAGCTTCTCGAACATCGCCCGCTGCTTGCGATTCTCCCGAGGCCAGACATGGACGAGACGAACATCGAGTCGTTCAGCCTGCGTGCGTAGAAATGCGATGTTGTGATTATGTGGGGTGTAAAATTCTACCACGAGTAGCACGCAATGCAGCAAGCGTTCGCATGCTTGGTGCAATTCGAATGCCGCTTTCTTGAAGCGCTTACGCTCTAAATTTGAAAGAAAGTCATCGTAGAATTCGATCGAGCTAGGAAACCACTCCTCAAAATACTCCTCAGCCATGGCCAGCGCGGCATGAGGCGTCTTCGGCTTTGGCTGGTGCAGCTCGGTATCATCGCTCTGGTAGAGCGCAATACCATCGCGGGCCACGTCCATGAAGAAGTAGCGCCCATGGGCGAGGCCATCGTTCACCTCCTGCAGGGTGTGGACGATGAAATTGACCGGCGTCTTGATCGTACCGGCAATGCCATACTCACGCATCAGCCGGTCATCGACCTTGGCCCAGTACTTCACCCGGTCGGTCAGGCGCTTGTCGTTGACGATGATCAGCAGGTCATAGTCCGACTGGTAGCCCTTGGCGGTGTGCGGCTCGTCAACCCAGCCGCCACGCGCATAGCTGCCGTAGAGAATGACCTTGATAATGCGGCCCTTCTTCTTCCACTCGTGCGAGGCCAGGGCCAGCGCGTCCTCG
>NZ_KE148513.1:35514-36026 GCF_000410615.1 Novosphingobium sp. B-7
CGGAAGATCGCGCGCTGCCGCTTGGTCATGCGGCGCAGACCGCGTTGCCCCCGCCGCCAGAACGCGCGTGGCGAGATCGGCGGCAGGACGGGCGTGCCCCATTCGGGCGGGAGAGGCCGGCTCATGGCCGGTCCTCCCCACAGGCCAGGAGGAAGTCAGCCGCCTTGCTGGCCGCACTGGCGGCGCGGAAAATCGCCTTCTCGTCGGCGCACAGCACTTCGAGCCAGGCCCCGATGTAATCGGAATGCCGCACCGTCGGGACAATGCCCAGCGCGGCACAGGCAAAGGCACTGGCCATTTCCGCCACCATTTCCTCTTTTGCATAGGATGCAGAGCCGAATTCGCCGGTCTGGTCCCGGTCCAGCCGGCTCTTGTGGCCCGTGGCATGGCCCAGTTCGTGCAGGGCCGTGCGGAACCAGTTGATCGGCTCGAGGAAGGCAGCCTGGGGCGGCACCTGCACCACGTCATGGGTGGGGGAATAGAACGCTTCCCCGCCCCCGATGCGGAACGTC
>NZ_KE148514.1:0-1948 GCF_000410615.1 Novosphingobium sp. B-7
GCCGCCAGCCCGCCACCCAGCACGCCGCGCCGGCTGGCGCCGAGCCATCCCCCGGCCATCAGCGCACCACCTCGACCGGCGGACGCGCCGCACTGCCCTTCATGCCGGCGGGCCATTCCACCTGGCCGCTGGCATCGTTCCAGCGCACCACGGTCTTGCCGGCCTGGCTGGTCTTGTAAGCATTGGTCTGGCCATCATCGTCATAGAGCGTGGCCTCGCCATTGGCGCCGGCAAAGGCGCGCAGCTTGGCAATGCCCTGTTTTTCCGCGGTGGAAAGGATCGGCGTGCCCAGCGGCACCACGCTGCCCGCGCGCACGAACAGCGGGATATGAGCGATCGGGGCATCGGCCTCGATCGTCTGGCCGCCGGCAAACTTGCGTCCGGTCCACCAGTCATACCAGTCGGTGCCCTTGGGCAGATAGACCGGGCGGTGGGTCTGCCCCTGCCGCGTGACCGGCGCCACCAGGAAAGCCGGGCCGAACATGTACTGGTCCTTCACCGTCAAGGCCTGGGCATCGCCGGGGAAGTCCATGAACAGCCCCCGCATGATCGGCGCGCCGGTGTCATAGGCATGGCGCGCGGCGGCATAGGTATAGGGCAGCAGCGCATAGCGCAGGCGCAGCGTGTCAGCCAGGATCGCCTCTGCCGCCGGGCCATATTGCCACAGCGCCGTGCCCGGCCGCTGGCCATGGATGCGCAGCGTGGGGGTAAAGGTGTTGTACTGGAACCACCGCACGAACAGTTCGGGGTAGTCCTTGTAATCGGGCGCCATCGCCGTGGCGCCAGCCGGATCGACCAGCGGCGCCGTCGTCGCCTCGCCCGCGCCGCCGGGATACTGCCAGCCACCAGTGTCGCTGCTCCAATAGGTCATGCCCGACGCGGCGGCGTTGATCCCGGTAGGGATCTGGCGCTGCAGCGCTTCCCACGTGGCGTCCACGTCGCTCGACCAGAACAGGCAGCCATTGCGCTGCGCGCCGAGATAGGCCGCGCGACACAGGATCATGTTGCGCTTGTTGGGCCGGTCCTGCGCCGAGCCATCGGCCACACTTTGGGTGTGCAACAGCGGGAACAGGTTGTGATAGCGATCGCCCGAACCGATCGAATAGAAATAGCCGTCCGGCACCAGATCGGGCTCGGTCTCGTCCAGCCAGGTCCAGTCAAAACCCTGGCTCAGGATATTGTCGCGGATCTGGCTCCAGAACCACTTGCGCGCGGCCGGCACGGTGGGATCGATCAGCGCGCCCGCCCGGTCAGAGCGGATCGGCAGGCCATCGACCGGCTTGCCATCCTTGTCGTGCAGCAGCCAGCCCTTGGCGGCGAGCGTATCGAAGTTCTTGGAAACCTTTTCGAAACGCGGCCACACGCTGATCAAAGAGCGCATGCCCATGGCGTTGAGCTGGGCATTCATGCCCTTGGGATCGGGAAAGGCGCTGCGATCGATGTCGAGGTTGCCCAGCGCCGTCCAATAGAACCAGTCGAGCACCATGATATCGAGCGGCAGGTTGCGCGCGCGATAGCCCTTGGCAATGTCGAGCAGCTCGGCCTGCGTTTCATAGCGCGCCTTGGACTGGATCAGGCCCAGCGCGGCCTTGGGCGGCAGCGGCGTGGTGCCGGTCAGGCGGGCATAGCCGGCATAGATCTCGTCGGTGGTCTTGCCAGTGATCACGAAAAAGCTGACGCGCTCACCCACGTTGGATTGCCAGTGCGTCTTGCCATTGACCCCGGCCGAAACCGTGGTGGCGGAAGGGTTGTCCCAGACGATGCCATAGCCCTTGCTCGTGACCATGAAGGGCACGCAGACGCTTTCGCCCTCGGGCGCATCATAGTTGTGGCGGCAATCGATGGTGCGGCCGCGCAGATCGGCAAAGCCCTGCTGGTTCTGGCCCAGGCCCCAGAAATGCTCATCAGCCGTGGTGGAAAAGCTCGCGCCCACGCGGAACGTGTGCTC
>NZ_KE148514.1:1966-4408 GCF_000410615.1 Novosphingobium sp. B-7
GCGGGCTCATTTCCCAGCTGTTCATGCGCGTGAGCGCGGCGCCGCCGGGGCGGGCAAAGCCGATCGAGACGCTGGGCAGCGACGGCGCGAAATAGCGGGCCATCATCGTCGGCGCGCTGGGCCAGGGCTGCGCATCGACGCGCACTTCCAGGTCGCCGGAACGGAACACGTCAGCCCCGTTGTCGCTGGCATGGGTCCAGCCAGCGGCATCGGGCGTGGCATTGGGCCCTTCGCCCGGCGCGCTACGCGCCACGTCGGGATCAGTGGCGATGGTGACGCGCACGATATTGGGGGCATAGGGTTCGATGCTCACCGCCGCGCCGTTGCGATCGAGCACCGCCAGCGGCGCGGCCAGGGCCGGCACCGCGCAACCGGCCTGCAACAGCAGCGCGAGGGTGAAGATACGTGCCTTGGCCTTCATGCGATTGGTCCCTTCCCGTCTCGTTAATTCTGTCGCAGCCAAACCGTGGTTCAACCCGCGCAGTGAGTGATAGCGCTATCATTATGGTGCCGATGCTGGCTTGGCAACTGGTTATCGCGCCTTGCCTTTTCCCGGCCGGTGGTCAGCCCAGCGCCGCTTCGCGCTGGGCGTTGGCGATCCTGCCGCCGATCCTAGCAAGGTGATCGGCCTGGCTGGGCATGGCCTGTGCTGCGCGCCCGATCAGCTCGCGCATGCCGCGCAGCATCTGGTCCAGTTCCAGCGGGCGCAGGCTTTCGGTCAGCGGATCATGGGCCTGGGGCATGGCGCCCTGGCCGAGCAGCACCGCCAGCCAGCTGGCGTCTTGAAACAGATCGGTTTCGCGCGACAGCAGCCGCCCGCTGCGGCGGAACATGGCGATCTTTTCAGCGAGTGAGTCCGGGATCGCGCCGGTCCGGCACTGGTCCCAGAACGGTTCGCCGTCGCGTTCGTTGGCGTGATAGTGCAGCACCAGAAAATCGCGGATACGGTCGTATTCGTTGGCAATCTGGCGGTTGAACTCGGCCATGGTCATGGGGTCGAAGCCCATGTCGGGAAACCAGTTGAGCAACTTGGCCACGGCAATCTGGACCAGATGGATGCTGGTCGATTCCAGCGGCTCCAGAAATCCGGCCGAAAGGCCGATCGCCACGCAATTCTTGGCCCAGCTCTGCACGCGGCGGCCGGTGGTAAAGCGGATCAGGCGCGGATCGGCCAGCGGCTGGCCATCCAAATTGGCCATCAGCGCGGCATGGGCCTGGTCATCGCTCCAATGCTCGGCGCTGTAGACCATGCCGTTGCCCATGCGATGTTGCAGCGGAATGCGCCATTGCCAGCCGCCCTCATGAGCAGTCGAGCGCGTATAAGGGCGCATGAGGTCGACACAGTCGGTCGGCACGGCCAAGGCGCGGTTGCACGGCAAAAAGTGCGTCCAATCTTTGAACGGCACGCCCAGCGCCTCGCCCAGCAGCAGGCTGCGCAGGCCCGTGCAATCGATAAACAGATCGCCATCCAGCATGCCGCCATCGTCCAGCCGCAGACTGGCGATGCGGCCACTCTCGCCATCGAGCACGACTTCTTCGATCAGCCCTTCGCGGCGCTCCACCCCGCGCTCTTCGGCCAAGGTACGCAGATGCTGGCCATAGAGCGTGGCATCGAAATGATAGGCATAGGAAAATGTCGAATAGACCGAGCGTGGATCGCCATCGGGCTGCCGCATCTTGCCGGCATAAGCGGCCTGTTCATTGAGCGAGAACGCGCCGAGCGGGGTATCATCACCCAGCGCCTGGGCGCGCAACCAGTGCTGGTGGAATTGCGTGCCGCCAAAATCGTTGCCCTGCCGGCCGAACGGGTGGAAATAGCTGTGGCCTCGCGCGCGCCAGCCGGCAAATTCGATGCCCAGCTTGAACGTGCCCTTGGTCGCTTGGAGAAACGCCGCCTCGTCCAGCCCGATAACCTGGTTGAACGTCTGGATCGGCGGGATGGTCGCTTCGCCCACCCCGATCGTGCCGATGGTTTCGGATTCGACCAGCGTAATGCGGCAACGGTGCGGGGCAATCGTGCGCGAAAGCGCGGCAGCCACCATCCAGCCGGCCGTGCCGCCACCGGCGATGACGATGGAACGGATGTGGGAAGGCGCGGTGTCGTGCGGCATGAGGTGATCCGATCGGTCAGGCCGCGGCCTGGCAATGGCGGGCAAGGTAAAAGCGGTGATCGGGTGCAGACCGGCCCATGCGCGCCAGATCCTCGCGGCGGCGGGCCATGTGCGCGCGCAGCATGTCGATCGGCAGCGCGTCGATCAGCGGATCGTGGCGCTGCGGCCAGACGCCATTGCCCAGCAGGATCGCCGCCCAGCTCGGCTCTTGATAGGATTCCCCATCGAGCAGCGGGATCTTGCCCGTCGCGTGCCAGCTATCGAGCTTTTGCTGCAGGGTATCGGGCAGGTCCATGGCGCGCGCGGCCTGCCAGAACGGCTCCGGGCGCCG
>NZ_KE148514.1:4418-9424 GCF_000410615.1 Novosphingobium sp. B-7
ACGGCTCGGGCCGCTGCGACACGCAATAGTGGGCGATGATGAAATCGCGGATGCGGTCCCATTCCACCTGGCACACGCGGTTGTATTCGGCCGCCACGCGCGGATCGAAATGGCGATCGGGAAAAAACTCGATCAAGCGGCCGATGCCGTTCTGGATCAGCTGGATGCCGGTGGATTCCAGCGGCTCCAGAAACCCGCTGGCAAAACCCAGCGCCACGCAATTGCGCTGCCAGAATGCCTCGCGCCGCCCGGCGGTAAAGCGGAAGCGGCGCGGATTGGCCAGTGGCGCGCCGCCCAGGCTGCCCAGCAGCGCCTCTTCTGCTGCTGCATCGCTCATGTGGGCAGAGGCATAGACGATGCCGTTGCCCTCGCGGTGCTGCAACGGAATGCGCCATTGCCAACCCGCCGCCAGCGCGGTGGAGCGGGTGAACGGCGCGGGCGGATCTTGCCGCGCCGATGGCACCGCAATGGCGCTGTCGCACGGCAACCAGTGCGACCAGTCGACATAGCCCGCGCCCAGCCGCTTGCCGATCAGCTCGGCGGCAAAGCCGGTGCAATCGATGAAGAATTCGCCATCCACCACCTGCCCATCGGCCAGGTGCAAGGCGCGGATATGCCCGGTCTGCGGATCGAGCGGCACATCCACCACGCGGCCTTCTACCCGCGTCACGCCCCAGCTTTCAGCCAATGTGCGCAGATAGCGGGCATAGAGCACCGCATCGAAATGATAGGCGTGGGCATAGCGGGGCTGGCGCGGATCGGCCGGCGTGAACTTGCCACGCTGTGCCAGGGCATAGGGCGCGGAATAATCGTCGATCGGTGCGGCTTCGCCCGATCGGGCCAGGCGCAGCCAATGATGGTGCGGGGCAATCCCACCGATCGGCTCGCCATAATCGCCAAAGCCATGGAAGTGGGTATTGCCTACCTGCCCCCAATCGCAGAACTCGATGCCCAGCTTGTAGCTGCCCATCGTCGCCTGCAGGAAGGCATGCTCATCCAGGCCAAGCCTGTCGTTGAACAGGCGGAACAGCGGCACGGTCGCCTCGCCCACCCCGATGATCCCGATCTCTTCGGATTCCACCAGGATAATGCGTAAGGGTTGCCCATCGCACGCCTTGGCCAGAAGCGTGGCCGCCATCCAACCGGCCGTGCCACCGCCCAGGATGGTGATCGATCGGATCGCTGCCTCGTTCATCACATCCTCTTCCCCGTTCCGGCCCCGGTCTCATGCGCCTGTACGGAACAGGGGCACGAGATAACCGGAGCCGGCCGTGTGGAGCAAGATACCGCCGCTATCAGAACTTCGAGCGGACGAGGAACGCGACGTGGCGGTCGGTTTCTTCCCAGGCATAGCGCGGGTGCAGGCTCGCCGGGCCGACATCGATATAGGTCTTGGCCTTGAGCAGGTTCTGCGCCTGGAGGCCGACCTTGAGATGGCTGTTTACATCGACGATGAACGATGCGTCGAGCTGGCCATAGGCTTCGTTCCACACCGGCTGGTTGACGTTGGCACCGTTGGCGTTGGCCAGGTATTCCGAGCGCCAGTTGTAGGCGAGGCGCGCCGAAACCCCATACTTTTCATAGAGCAGAGCCGCGTTGAACGAATGCTTGGACAGGCCCTGCATCGGCAGGTTGCCCGGCAGCAGGCTGCCCGGCGCCAGCTGCGGGTTGGACGGGTTGCGCCCACCGGTGCTGGCGATGAACGTATAGTTGCCGTTGAAGCCCAGGCCCGACAGCGCACCGGGCAGGCTATCGAAGAACATGGTGTAACCCGCTTCCACGCCCTTGATCGTGCCATGCCCGCCGTTGACCGGGATGTTGACCTGGAAATCCTGCGTCACGCCATTGCGCGTCAGCGTAACGGTCGATGCCTGGGGGCTGATGTAGTTCGACACGTCCTTGAAGAACGCGGCCAGCGTTACCGCATTGGCCTTGCCGAAATAGTATTCGAAGCTGGCGTCAAAGTTCCAGGCGCGGATCGGCTTGAGATAGGGGTTGCCGCCCGTCAGGGTACGGGGGGCGACCACCGCCGGGGTGAAGCCGTCCGCCTGGAAGGTATAGGCATAGGTTTGGTTGGCCTGCAGGTCGGTGAAGCTCGGGCGATAAATCGTCTTGCCCACCGCAAAGCGCAGGATGGTCTTGTCGTTCAGGTAGAACCGCGTGTTGAGCGTCGGCAGCACGTCGGTATAGCTGTTGCGCGCGTCGACCGGGGTCTTGCTGCCATCGCCCACGAACGTCGCGGCATTGACCAGCGCCTGGCACGCCGCGGCGCCATTGGTGGCGATACACGCCGCCGCCGTCTGCGAGTTCGACGAAGACGAGCTGAGCGAGGGCAGGAAGATGGCGCCAACCGCCGTGGTGCGGGTGCGGATCACGCGGACGCCGATGTTGCCATCGAACCGGCCGAGCAGGCCGCTGTCTTCACCAAAGCTCGCCATGGCATAACCGGCCAGCGTCTTTTCGGTCTGGGTGTTGGTGCCATAGGCGTTGTTGTTGCCAGCGCTGCCATTGAAGGCCGCATCGGTCAGCGGCGACCAGCCGCCATTGCCGCTCTGCGTGGTAACCAGATACTTGTAGGCATTGGCCGCGCCCTTGTCGAGCAAGCCAACCGAAGGGAACCAGCCGCCCGGCACATTGACGTTCCCGCCCATGAAGTTGCCGAAATTGAGGCGCGTGGTCTGGCCCGGCAGGCCCACGTTGCCCGGGTCCTGGTTAAGGTAGATCGGCGTGCCGCCACCCCAATAGGCGGTGCTGAGCAGGCCCCAGTTGTAATTGGTCGACTGCGTGACCAAGTCCTTGGCCGTATTGCGCAGGCCAACCTTGAACGACTTGAAGAAGTTGCCGTCATCGAGCGTGTAGGTCACGTCGGCGCGTTCCGCCCACGAGGAGGCGCGGTTGTTCTCGTTGTGCTGCATGGCAGCGTACCAGAAATAGTTAGCCGGATCGCTCAGGCTCAGGCCATTTTCGCTGAAGGTGAGGCTGGGCCGGTCACCAGTCAGGTTGAACGCCACGTTGGGCCGGCCGCCGTTCAGGCCGAAACCGTCGAACGCGGTCATGCTGTAAACGCTGGCGTGCGAGTTGACGTGATCGACATCGACGCTCACCGTCAGGTGATCGGTCGGCGTCCAGAACATGCTGCCATAGAATTCGCGGGTGACCTTGTCCTGCTGGCCAACGCGGCTGTCATAGACCAGCTGCGCGTTGCTTAGCGTGCCCGAGGCCAGGGTGTGCTGCGGCCCAGTGAAGGTGAAGCTGGGATCGAGGCTGAAACCGCCGTTCTGGTCGTTGATCTGCACGGCATTTTCAGCGTCACGCGGCGTCACCTTGGCAATCATGCCTTCAAAGGTGAACAGCAGGCTGGACGACGGCTTGATCTGCAGCACCGCGTCATACGAGTGGCGCACCTGCGTCCATTCGACCGAGCGATAGCCCAGGCCACTGGGCAGGGCCACGGTGGTGCCGGCCGGGAGACCCGATTGCGCCGCTGGCAGCGTTGTCGTGCTGATCGATCCGGTCTGGATCGCGTCGGTGCGGTTGCCGGTCTTGCCGGTGGATGCGGAAAGCTGCAGGCCGATCTGGGTGCCGCCGGGCGTGTCCCAGCGGTGGCTGATCACGGCATTGCCCGAGAAGAAGCCTTCCTTGCGCTTGTCGGCATAGTTCCAGTCACCCGAAACGGCGACGAAGTTCTTGCTGTCGAGCGGCTTGCGGGTGCGCAGGTCGACGATGCCGGCAATGCCGCCTTCGACCATGTCGGCCGACGGGGTCTTGTAGACGTCGACCGCGCCCATCAGGTCAGGCGAGACGTCTTCAAAGCTCAGGCCACGGCCGCTGTTGGCAGAGAACACGTCGTGGCCATTGATTTCGCTGCGCGTCCAGGAAAGGCCACGGATAAACACGCCGCCACCTTCGGCCGGCACGCGGCCGGGGTCGCTGCCTTCCAGGGTGTTGACGTCGCCGGTACGCTGCAGAGTGATGCCGGGCACGCGCTGCAGGGCTTCGGAAACGGTGCGGTCGGGCAGCGCGCCGATGTCCTGGGCAGAGATCGAGTCCACGATCACCTGCGAATTGCGCTTGGTGTTGAGGGCGTTGCTCAGCGAGCCGCGAATACCGGTAACGATGATCGACGGCACGTTCGGCTCGTCGGCAGCGGCGGCCTTGCCGGCGTCTGTGGCGGCAGCGGCTTCCTGCGCATGGGCGGTGCCGGCCACCAGCGAGGCGGCCATCACCATGCTGGACGTGACAAGAAAACCGATCTTGCGCGCATTGCGGCGCGTGCTGCGCCCGAAAACGTTGTGCATAACCCCTCCCAATTAAGGCTATCTCTAAAGAAATGTAGTTTTTACAGATATTTCCATGCCGATCTCAGCGTCTTGAGAGACGCGCGGCAATGGCGAGAAACAGATCTATTTCCCTTAGAGCCCCCTCCTGATTGCTCCGTGTGTCAGAGCACCTCATCTGCGTTAACGCTACCATTTCAACACACGATTCGCAAACCGGATTATTGCCAAATGCCCGCCGTGCTGCGGGCTTGCCGCTGGACAGCCGCATTCGGCAACAAATCGGCAATTTATGCCGCTTTGCATCATTTGTGTTATTTCAACGGTTTAGAATTATCGTATCAATGAGATAACTAGGATTTATCGCACGCGCTTTTGCGGTGCGAGAGGCGCAGAAAATGGGCTCGCGATAGCGCTAAAACGATTGCAGGACTGTGGCAAAGCCGCAACGGTCACCCACTATTCGTGCGTGGTCACCGCAAGAGCGCGTAGCAAAAATGGCGTGACCCGTTCCCCCGCATTGCGCGGGATGGCCGGGTACGGATTAACCGGCGCGTGGCGCGGTCAACGTGGCGTCGGATGCGCGCAGCACCAGCGAGAAATCGACCCGCACATGGCGCGGCGCGCGCGCCTTGGGGTCAAACACGCTGTCCACCAGCAGGCGCACGGCTTCGCGTGCCATATCGGCCACTGGCTGGCGCGCGGGGGGGAGTTCCGGCCAGACATTGG
>NZ_KE148514.1:9434-13137 GCF_000410615.1 Novosphingobium sp. B-7
TGGTGAGTTCCGGCCAGACATTGGTCGCCGATGCCGTATCGTCGAACCCGCAGACCGATAGCTGGCGCGGCACGTCCAGCCCCATACGGTGCGCCGCGGCGACGGTGGCGGCGGCCATGTCGTCGTTGCTGGCAAAGATCGCCGTGGGCGGCTCGTCGAGCGAGAGCAGCGCCAGCGCGCAATCCATGCCCGAACGGAACGTGAAATCGCCGGTGGTTTCCAGGCGCCGATCGCCATCGATGCCCGCTTCGGCCAAGGCGCGGCGATAGCCGTTGCGGCGCAGGGCGCTGGCGGTCTGGTTGGGCGCGCCGCCGATAAAGCCGATCCGCCGATGCCCTAGCCCGGTGAGCCGCGCGGTCAGCGCATAGGCGGCCGCCTCGTCATCGATGGTTACGGCATGGGCCAGCGGCGACGGTGCCCCGGTGGCGACCTGCGCCATGACGAGCCCGGCGCGGTTGATGCATTCCAGCAGCAGCACATCGTCAGACAGGGGCGGCGGCAGCAGCACGGCATCAACGCGGTGCGACAAGAGCTTGGCTGCCAGCGCTTCGCGGCTGGCCTCTTCCTCGAAATGCTCGACCAGCAACTGCGCGCCCATGGCGTTGGCCTGCTCGTTCGATCCGACCAGGAACTCGCTGAGATAGGCCGAACTCGGGTTGGAATGGAGCAGGCCGATGCGGCACTGCCGGCCGCCGGCCAGGCTGCGCGCGGCAAGATTGGGGACATAGCCCAGTTCGGCAATGGCCTTTTCCACCTTGGCGCGGGTGGCCTCGTGCACTTTGGGATCGCTGTTGACCACGCGCGACACCGTCATCGGCGAAACCTGCGCCAGGCGCGCGACATCGGCCACCGTCGGCCCACGCGCGCCCCGGCGTTGCCCACGCTTGACGCGGCCGTTGTCCTGATCAGTCATCCCCGCCGTCCTAAGCCCGGCCAATGCGGCATGCAAGCGAAACGGCCAACCCGATACCAAATTGATACCGCTATCGCGCGGCGCGTATCGACCAGGCGAGAGACGGGGCGATCAGGGTATCGGCATGGTGAAGGGGCTCAGCGGGCTGCCATCGGCATCGAACAGGTTGGCCACTGGGCTGTCTGCCCAGAGATACCGCAGCGTCACGTCACCAGTGCGCACGGGGATGGCCAGCGTATCGGGGGCGTCGAGCTTGGCCGGGGCAAACCGGCAATGGCCTGCCGCATCGCACAGCTCAAAGCCGATCGGCACGGCATCGCCGATCACCCGCAATGGCCGGTTGAAGCGCAGCCGCACCTGGTCGTTGCCCTCGCGCAGCACCACCGGCAGCGCGGCGACCGGCTTGCCGGCCAGGGCCTGGGCCAGCCGTTGCCCCACCGGCTTCTTGCGCGTGGGGTGGATATCATCAGGGTCACCTACGTCGATCGCCACGGCCAGGCCGGCGTCGGGATCGCTGGCCGCCACATCACGCTGTGCCTCGCGGATCTGCGGCCAGAAGGCATCGGTTGGGCCAGCCACCAGTGGGCCATAACCGGCAATCTGCACGATACCGAAAGGCCGCGTGGCAAAGCGGCTGCGCCAATCGGCGATCAGCGCGCGCAGCAAGCCACGATAGCCGGCTGCATCGCCGGCATTCGATTCCCCCTGGTACCAGGCGATGCCGGCCAGCGGGATATCGCCCAGCGGGGCGATCATGCCGTTGTACAGCGTGGTCAGCCCGCTCGCCGCGATCCAGGGCGGCATCGGAATCTTGCCGGCGCGCGCCAGCGGCATGCCCTGGACCACCTGCCATCCGGCAATCGGGATGCTGCCATCGGCCAGTTCCAGGGCCGGCAGGCTATCGCCATACAGGCCGCCGCCGCTGCCGGTATCGAGCACGTTGACGGTGATCGTATTGGTGCCGGCGTGCAGGCTGCCGGCCGGCAGCGCATAGTGGCGCTGCGTGTTCCAGCCCACCCCCGCGCCCACCGCCACGCCGTTGACCAGCGTCTGGTCGATATCGTCGACCACGCCCAAGCGCAGCGCGCGAGCCGCCCTGGCCTGTTGCGCGCTGAGCCTGACCGTGGCGGTATAGGTGGCGGTGCCGTCAAACCGGGCATAGGCCGGATCGCCCCAGTCTTCCCACAGCTTGCCCACGTCAGCGCTGCGGGCCGCCCCCTTCCCCGCCGTGCGCGCGAAAAAGGCACGCAACTGCTTGCCCCAGGCCTGCTCGGCCGCAGCAGGATCGCGCCGGCGCAGGGCGAGCAGCTCCAAATCATCGTCGTGCCCACCGGCTTGGCGCACGGCCGCCGGTGACATCCAATCCTCGATGATCGAACCGCCCCACGATGCCGCGATCAGGCCCACGGGCACCTTGCGCGTCGCCTGAAGGCTGGCGCCCATGAAATAGCAGACGGCAGAAAAATCAGGCGTGCTTGCCGGGCCAGCCGGCGCCCAGGCTACACCCGCACCGAATTGCGGCTGCGGTGTCAGGCTGCTTTGCTTGGGCACGTTGAACAGGCGCAGATCGGGATTGGCGCTGCCCGCAATCACCACATCGGCATTGGTGGCGTGGCGCAGCGTGAACTCCATGTTGGACTGGCCCGAACACAGGAACACGTCGCCAAATGCCACATTGGCAAGCTGCGTCTGCTGCCCGGTCGACGTGGCAAAGTGCAGGCGGTGGCCGCCGCCCGCAGCCTGCGCAGGCAAGGCAATCTGCCATGTTCCATCGGCCGCCACGGTCGCGTCGGGCAGAGCGCCATCGTCCAGGCTGGCATGGACCACGCTGCCCGGCTCCCCCATGCCGCGCAGGGGAACCGGCTTGCCCCGCTGCAACACCACGTTGTCGGTCAGGACCGGTGCCAGGGCAAAGGGCGCGGCCTGCGCCGCCACGGGCCAGGCCAGCAGCGGAAAGGCGGCGGCAACAACGGGCACCGCAAGGCGAAATGGACGCATGGCCGACAGGGCTCCTCTCTTACCGGCCCGGCCGCCACCATCGTTATGGCGGCCAGGGGCAGTTTGCTTGTAGCGAGATTGTTAGCGCTATCTTGACGGCATTTCGAGCGCAAATTATGCCTCGTCCCCGCAAACAAAAACACAACGGCAAAGGCCGGGCAGCGCACCGCTCCCCCCGCCACCGCCAGGGAAGGAGAATGTCATGCCTGGAATCCCGTTCCGTGGCGCGCGCCGGTTGGCCTGCACTACCCTGGCCAGCGTCCTGGCGCTCGGCGTGGCCGCGCCTGTTCACGCGCAATCGCCGGCAGTGGCCAATGCCGCCGCCACCCCGCTGGCGAGCGGGCCTTATCACTGGCAGACCGTGCCATTTGGCGCGGGCGGTTTTGTCGACGGGTTTCTCTACCATCCGCGCACGCCGGGCATCCTCTATGCCCGCACCGACATCGGCGGCATGTACCGCTTTGATTTCGAGAACAAACGCTGGATTCCCCTGCTCGATCACCTGGGCCGCGACGATGGCGATCTGATGGGCATCCTGAGCTTTGCCGTCGATCCCAATGCGCCCGACCGCGTCTATGCCGCTGCCGGGCTTTACCTGTCGCAGTGGAGCCGCAAGGGCGCGATCCTGCGCTCTGACGATCGCGGCCGCACCTGGCAGAAGACCGAACTGCCGATCGGCGTCGGCGGCAATAGCGACGGGCGCGGCACAGGCGAGCGGCTGGCGGTCGATCCGCGCCAGGGCGACGTGCTCTATTTCGGCTCCAACCGCGACGGCCTGTGGAAGAGCACCGA
>NZ_KE148514.1:13151-34349 GCF_000410615.1 Novosphingobium sp. B-7
CTTTCGCCCGCACCGGCGCAAAGGTAGACGGGTTTAGCCTGGTGGCGGTCGACCCCGCGGTACCCGGCCAGGTCTGGGCCGGATCGACCGATGGTACCGGCGCGCTGATGCTGAGCCGCGATGGCGGCGCCAGCTTTTCCGCCGTGCCGGGCCTGCCCGCGATGGTGCCGCAACACCTGGTGTTCGGCCGCGATGGCAGCCTCTATGTCACCTTTGCCGGGGGCGACCAGGCCAGCACGCTCAACCCCAGCAATATCAAGACCGGCGCCGTGTGGAAGCGCGATGGCCGCGATGGGCGCTGGCACGATATCACCCCCACCCCGCCCGCGCCCGGCCTGCCTGGCGGCTTTTCCGGCGTGGACCTGGCCAGTGACGGCACGCTGGCGGTCTCGACCATCGATCGCTGGGCGCCGGGCGATGATATCTATCTTTCGCGCGATGGCGGCGCGCACTGGGATGCGCTGTCGGGCCATGCGCGGCACGATCCCGGTGCCTATCCCTGGCTGGTCGATTACATGAAGGGCCGGGACACCATGGGCCACTGGCTGGCCGATTTGAAATTCAACCCGTTCAAGCCCGACGAGATGATCTACGGCACCGGCTTTGGCCTGTGGATCAGCCGCAACCTCGCCTCGGCCAAGCCGGGCCAGCCGGTGACGTTCGATTTCACCGTGGCCAATCTGGAAGAGGCCGCCACGCTGCAGATGGCCTCTCCCACCGGCGGCGCGACGGTGCTGGCCGCCTTTGGCGACGTGGGTGGCGGCGCCTGGGAAGACCTGGCGCGCACCCCGCCTCGCAAGGGCCTGCTCACCCCGGCAAGCGAGACCAATTTCAGCATCGACTATGCCGGGGCCAAGCCGGGCAGCATGGTGCGCCTCGTCGATCATGGGCCCAGCTATGGCTATACCTCTGCCGACGGCGGCGCGACGTGGACACCGTTTGCCAGTGCCGCCTATCACCCGCCCGCCCCTGGCGCGCCGGGGCGCAGGCCGGGCGTGGCGGCGATTTCGGCCAAGGGCACCGCGCTGGTCTGGGCGCCGGAGAAGGATGGGCTCTATGTCTCGAAAGACATGGGCAAGACCTGGCAGCCTTCCACCGGCATCGCCGCGCGGGCGGATACATCCTATCTGCCCGTGGCCGACAAGGCCGCCGATGGCCTGTTCTATGTCTATGACCAGGCCAGTTCGGCGGTTCTCGCCAGCGGCGATGGCGGCAGCAGCTTTACCACCCTGATCGCCGGCCTGCCCAAGGTGGAAAGCTGGCAGAAGGGCACGCTCGCAGTGGTGCCCGGCCGGGTGAGAGACCTGTGGCTGGCGCTGCCGATGGGGCTGTTCCATTCGCCCGACAGCAAGACCAAGGTCACCCAGATGCGCAAGGTGACCGAGGCCTGGCTCGTCAGCTTTGGCGCGCCGGCGGTCAAGGACGCGTATCCGGCGGTGTTCCTGTGGGGCAAGGTCATGGGCCAGGAAGGGCTGTGGCGGTCTGACGATGCCGGCGCCAACTGGGTGCGGATCAACAGCCCGGACCAGCAGTTCGGCACCTTGCGCGCGATCGCGGGGGACATGCTCGATCCCGGCACGCTCTATCTGGCGCCGCATGGGCGCGGCATCATGGTGGGCATGCCGGCCAACAAGCCGCTGCCCGTGGCCGGCGCGGCACCGGGTGCAGCCGCCGCATCTGCCTCCGTCCCTGCCGCCACCGCCACTCGCCAGATCGCCGTTGACGTGGCGCGCGATGGTGGGCCGATCGATCGGTTCTTCGATCTCTCGATCGGGTCAGACTATCCCGGCACGCTGCGTCGCCCGGAAAACATGGCGCAGCTCAAGCTCGCGAGCGAAGAACTGGGCTTTCGCACCATCCGCTTCCACGACATTTTCCACGATGCGCTGGGCACGGTAAAGCGCGTCAACGGCAAGATCGTCTATGACTGGACCGCGATCGATGCGCTCTATGATGATCTCAAGGCGCGGCACTTGCGGCCCTTCGTGGAACTGGGCTTTACCCCCGATGCGCTGAAAACCTCTGACCAGACGATCTTCTACTGGAAAGGCAATACCTCGCACCCGCAGCCCGGCCCGTGGCGCGATCTGATCGACGCCTTCGTGCGGCACATGATCGCCCGCTATGGCCAGGACGACGTGCGGCAGTGGTATTTCGAGGTGTGGAACGAGCCCAATCTCGCCGGCTTCTGGGAACACGCCGACCAGCAGGCCTATTTCGATCTCTACCTGCTGACTGCCAGGACGATCAAGGCGATCGATCCCCAGCTCAGGGTCGGTGGCCCGTCCACCGCCGGCGCGGCCTGGGTGCCTGAACTGCTCGCCGCAGTGAAAGCCAAGGGCGGCACGATCGATTTCGTCACCACCCACACCTATGGCGTGAATGGCGGCTTCCTCGATGAAATGGGCAAGGACGATACCAAGCTCGATCCCAGCCCCCAGGCGATCACCGGCGATGTGAGGCGTGTGCGCCAGCAGATCGACGCCTCGGCCTTTCCCGGCCTGCCGCTCTATTTCACGGAATGGAGCACCAGCTATACCCCGCGCGACCTGGTGCACGATTCCTACGTCAGCGCGCCCTATATCCTGTCCAAGCTCAAAAGCGTGGAAGGCGCGGCGCAAGGGATGAGCTATTGGGTCTATTCCGACCTGTTCGAGGAGCCGGGCCCGCCGACCACCGAATTTCACGGCGGCTTTGGCCTGATGACCAAGGACGGCATCCGCAAGCCGGCATGGTTTGCTTACAAATACCTCCATGCCCTGCAGGGCCGCCGCGTGCCGGCTGACGACGCGCAAAGCTGGATCGCGCGCGACGGACGCAAGGTGGCCGCCGTGGTGTGGGATTTCGAGCAGCCCGCCCAGCCGACCAGCAACCGCAGTTTCTTTGGCAAGCTGGTGCCCAATCATCCGGCAGCGCCGGTGCGCCTGGCGTTCAGCCACCTCGCGCCCGGTCGCTATCGCTATACCCTGCATCGCACCGGCTATCGCGCCAACGATGCCTATTCCGCCTATATCGACATGGGCGCGCCTGAGCGGCTGACCTCGGCGCAGCTCGCCAGCCTGGCCGCGCTAGCCCAGGACAAGCCCGAAGCGAGCGAGACGGTGACCGTCGGCGCCGATGGCCAACTGGTGCGCGACGTGGCGATGCACAGCAACGATGTCACGCTGGCGACGCTCGAACCGGGGCAGTGACCATGCGCAAAGCGGCGCGGAAAGGATCGCTCCCTTCCGCGCCGCCGCGCTGGTTCCGTCAATCAGCCCCGCGTTGCCGCGCTCAACCGGCGGCCGAGCGAAAGCGCGACCACGCCGGCAACGATGGCACTGGCCCGGGGATGGTTGCGCACCAGCTGCTCGCCGCGTTCGATCAGAACCACTGCCCGGTCGATCGCCCGGTCGATCGTCTTGCCGACCAGGCCTTCCACGCGGCCTTCGATGCGGCGGCTCTGGCCGCGCAGGCGGGTGGCATCATCGCCGGTAACCGTGCCGATGCCCTGTTCGATGGTGCCGGCCGCTTCCTTGATCGCGCCCGAAATGCGATGTTCGTTCATGATCATGCTCCTTGCGTTGGAACGTTGGTCAAAGTGGTGATGGCTTGGCTCAGGCGTGGTTGCGGCGGGTGGCGGCAACACCCCCGGCGGCGGCAGCGCTGGCGCCCAGCATCATCACCACGAACAGGGCAAAGGCAGTGCCGGCGGCCAGATCGGCGCCCTTGCTGCCAGCGTCGATCGCGGTATCGATCGCGCTCTGCTTGGCGGCCAGGAACTGCTGGCGGGCCTTTTCGACGCGGGCCATGGCTTCGTCGGGCGAGATCTTGTTCTGCGCCGCCACGATCATCGCCACGCGCTGTTCGGCCGCGCGCCCCTCTTCACCGCCCTTGGCCATGGCCGGCAGTTCCGCCACGATCGCCTTGCGGCCCTGTTCCGGCGTCATCGCGGCCGGATCGTTGGGCGTGGTATCGAGCAGCGCGGAAACCTGCGCGTCGACATCGGCCTGGTCCACGCCGGCCGCCTTGGCCACCGTGGGCGTGACCGCGCTGGCACCACTGGCCGCTGCCGTGGCCACGCTGCCCACCGCGCGGAACGCCCCGCCAACGATGCCACCCACCGCCGAAGAAAGCAGGTAGAAGGTCAGCAACAGGGTCAGGCCCCAAATTGCCAGGCCATGCATCACGCCATCGACCGGGCGGCGGCTGCGCGATACCAGCGTGGCGCCATAGGCACCGGCGGCCAGCGCCAGAATGCTGCTGACCGTCCACCAGACCAGCGCGCCCAGGCCAAGCCCGCCGGCACTGGCGCCGCTCGCCGAACCGGGATTGATCGCGGAAAAGCCGATGCCGGCGCCAAGCAGGCCCAGCGTCACTTCAATGGCCAGCGCGATCACGGTGCCGGCCATCAGGGCCGACCAGTTCATGCGCGGGGCCAGACGGTCGTCAATGCGACCGTCAATCATGGTCGTTGCCATGCAAATCTCCTGCGGGAAGAAAGGTATCTTCGTGTGGTGGTGGTAAGAAAGGCGCGCTTTAGGGGCGGGAAGACTTGCGCACGGCCTTGGCCTGGACCTTGCCAGCGCGCTTTTCCGCCGCGCCTTCAGCACGGGTCTGGTCATCGCCGGTGATCTTGCCGATCGCTTCCAGGATCGAGCCCTTCACCCGGCGCACTTCGCCTTCGATGCGGTCTTCGTTCATGGGAACCTCCCATCACGTGGCGCGACCATCGCGCCGATGATGGAGAGATAGGCCGCCCCAATCGCCCGCGAGAGATGCAGAAGTACCAAATCGTATGGTACAAACTGGCCAAATCGGCGGGGCGGGTTTGGTGCTGGCGGCCGTTCTGCGAAACATCAAGCGGGACCCCGGATCAAGTCCGGGGTGACGAAGAACATCTAGCTATAGATTGCCGTCACCCCGGACTTGATCCGGGGTCCCGCTATCCTTTGAGTCAGCGGATCGGGCGCTGCAGCGGGTAGCCGCGCTCGCGTGCCCACAGCACCGCTTGCGCCCGGCGGTTGACGCCGATCTTGGCATAGACCCGCGCCACGTGGTTGCGCAGCGTGTTGCGCGAGACGCCCATTTCGCGTGCGATCGTGGCGTCGTCGCCACCTTCGCACAGCAGGCTGAGCACTTCCTTTTCGCGCCGGGTCAGTTCGCTGGTTTCGGCAGGGCGCTCGCTGCCATGCGGGGCGCGCAGGTTGGCGAGCTTTTCCACCACAGTGCGGCTGAACCAGTTGGTGTCCTTCATCACCGCCTCGATCGCGCCGATCAGTTCCAGCTCGCTGTGGCGGCGTTCGTGAATGTCCTGGATCACCCACAGTGTGCAGGTGTCGCGCCGCAAGGGAATCGCCGCGGCTGAAACCAGGCAGTCGGTTACCCCGCCATCCTTGGCGCGCACTTGCGCATCGCGCCCGCGAAACGCGCTGCGTTCCGCCAGTTGCTCGGCAACGGATGGCAGGAACGTGGCATCGGCCCACAGCTTGAGCGCGGGCATGGTCTTGCCCATCGCCTCGTCCGATGACCACCCGGTCAACTGGTGGAACGCGTCATTGGTATCGCACAGCGTGTGATCGCCGCGCGTGGTGATCGCCATGGCCACCGGCGCGAGGCGGAACGTGGTGACAAAGCGCTCTTCGCTGTGGCGCAGTTCGTTTTCCGCTTGGCGGCGCGGCTCAAGGTCGGCAAACGAGAACAGCATGCACGGCTCATCGTCCAGGTCCACCGGCTGCCCGGCCACAATCACCAGCTTGCGCCCACCATCGGGCAGTTCCAGATCGGCCTGCATCTGCGGGACGGTGCGCGCCTCGCGGATGCGTTCCTTGGCCGTGTCGATATCGGCGGCGTCCTTGAGCACGTCGATCTCATAGAGCGTGCGGCCCAGCACTTCGTCCTTCTGGTAGCCGGTCAGATCGAGGAAACCCTGGTTGACCTTGACATAGCGCAGGTCAGACAGCCGCATGATCACCGCCGGCGCGGGGTTGACGTTGAATGCCCGTTCAAAGCGCAGCTCTGCTTCATACCGCAAGGATACGTCCTGGATGATCAGCACCAGCAGATCGGGCGTGCCGCCAGCGTCCGACAGGATCAGGCTGCGGATCTGGTGAACCCAGCGCGGCTCGTCCTCGCCTTGCGGGATTACCTCGACCACCACCTCGTCGAACGCCTCGCCGGCGATCACGCGATCGAGCGGATAGTCACCGCGCTCCAGGCGGTGGTTGTTGCGATAGCGCAGCTGGAAGCGGCGGCGATAATCGTCAACGTCCGCGCCCAGGTCTGCCAGCCGTTCCACGCCATGCATGACAAGGGCTGCGGGGTTGGCCCAGACGATGCGCTGCTCCGCGTCAACCAGCAGCACCCCCTCGCTCAGGCCGCCAATGATGTGGCGCAGGCGCTCCTGCTCGATCGACGGGTCTGCCGCTGTCTTGTCCATGGGCGCTTCAATGCCCCAGGGCGCAGGCCGATCCCGGCGTTTTTCGGCCTAGTCGAACAGCCGGTGCGGCAGGCGCCAGGCAAGGCCGATGCACGCCAGTTGCAATGCCGCGATCACGGCCAGGGCGGCCATGGCGGGCGGGGCGAATGCCCTTGCGCCGGCAGCAAAATAAAGGCTGCCGACCAGGGCCACGCCCAATGCCGCGCCAAACTGCTGGCTGGTCTTCAACAGCGCGCTGGCCGCCCCGGCATGATCGCGATCGACGCGCGAGACCACGACGGGGCCGACGCAACCCGAGGTCATGCCCATGCCAGCCCCGGCCAGCATCAGGCACAGCCCCACGGCAAGCCAGGGCAAGTGCGCCATGGTAATCCCCCATAGCACCAGCGCCGTTGCCGGCAGCATCACGCCTGCACCCAGCACCAGCACCCAACGGCCGAGGCGGGGCAGCAGATTGCGGCTCATCACCCCGATGCCGAACATCGCGCCAAGCCCATAAGGCACGTGGAGCAGCCCGGTGAACAGCGGCGTCTGGCCGCGTTCGGCCTGCATGGCAAAGGCAAAGACCAGCAGAAAGCCCGCGCCCACCGCGCCGAACACGATGGCCAGCGCCAGCCCCTGGCGAAAGCTGGCAATGGTGAACAGCGCCGGATCGAACAGCGCCGGCCGCCCGGCGCGCACACGCTTGCCGGCGTGGCGCCAGGCGAGCACGCCCAACGGCACCACCGCCACCAGGGGCCACAGCATGGCGCCGCCATGCCCGGTTTCCGCCGCGCCGATCAGGGGATGAAGCAGCGCCGCCATGGCCAAGCCGAACAGCGCCATGCCCACCAGGTCATACCCCGCCGGCCGGCCCGAACGCGCCTCGGGCAGGAAGACCAGGCCGGCGATCACCGCGCCCACGCCCACCGGCAGGTTAATCAAGAATACCGCGCGCCAGCCCAGATCGAACAGGTTGGCCTCGATCAGCAGGCCGCCCAGCACCGGCCCGGCAATGGCGGCAAGCCCGCCGATCACGCCGAACAGCGCCATGCGCGACACCCGCTCCAGCGGGGAAAACATCACCTGCACCATGGCCATCGCCTGGGGCGCCATCACCGCCCCGGTCGCGCCCTGCAACAGGCGCGCCGCCACCAGGGCAGTGCCGGTATGCGCCAGCCCACAGGCGGCCGAGGCCAGAGTGAACCCGGTGATCCCCACCAGGAACATGCGGCGATAGCCAAAGGTATCGCCCAGCCGCCCGCCAGCCATCAACAGCACGGCAAAGGCCAGCGAATAGCCCGCCACGATCCACTGCGATGCCTGGGCATCGGCACCCAGGCTGGCCTTGATCGCGGGCAACGCGGTGTTGACGATCGTCATGTCGACGATCTCGAGCACCAGGGCAATGATCAGGGTGGCAAGCGCAAGGGTCTTTTGGCGGTGGGTCAGGCTATGGGGGTCGATCACGCTCAGATCTTGCCTTCGCGCAACATCGATACGGCGGCATCGGCCGCGCGCGCGGTCAAGGCCATATAGGTGAGCGACGGGTTCTGGGATGCCGAAGAGCTCATCTGCGCGCCATCGGTGACGAACAGGTTGGCCACGTCGTGGGCCTGGCTCCACTGGTTGAGCACGCTGGTCTTGGGATCGCGGCCCATGCGCGCGCCGCCCATCTCGTGGATGGAACTGCCGCCTGCGCCCGGCCGGTCAAAGCCCATGATAACATGGCCGCCGGCCGCCGTGAGCATTTCGGCTGCATCGGCCTTGGCCTGGGCCAGGGCGGCATGCTCTTCCTTGCCATAGGCAAAGTCCACCTTGAGCTGCGGCAGGCCGTTGGCGTCGGTCTTGCTGCGATCGAGCGTGAGGCGGTTGGTCGGCCGCGGCACGCAATCGGCAAAGGTCACCAACACCATGCGCCACGGCCCGGGCTTGCGCAGCGTGTTCTTGTAATCGGTGCCGGTGCCCGCCAGCCGCTTGCCCTGCGTCCACGTGCTTTGCAGCGCGCCACCCTGGAACGAATAGCCGCGCGTGTGGCCAATGCCGTCCAGCGTGTCCATGTTGCGGTAGCGCGGGATGACGATGCCGGTCGGGCGATTGCCGAACGAAGTATGGCCCTCGAACCCCGGCATGATCGCCGCAGCCGAGAGGGTATTGGCGTGGTCCATGATGTGCGTGCCCAGCACACCGCTGGAATTGGCCAGGCCCTGCGGCATGGCATCGGTGGCGGAATTGAGCAGCACGTGCACCGAATTGAACGCACCGGCGTTGAGGAACACCAGCCGCGCGCTCGCGGTCTTGTGCACGCGGGCCTTGGTATCGAAATAGCGCACGCCGCGCGCGCGCTGGGTCGCGGGATCGAAATCCACCGCCTCTACCACGGCGTCGGTGATCACGGTCAGGTTGCCGGTGGCCATCGCGGCAGGCAACGTGCTCGATTGCGTGGAGAAATAGGCGCCATACGAGCAGCCGCGCGCGCAGATCGAGCGATACTGGCACGGCGCGCGCCCTTCCTCGGTCTTGGCCTCGGTCAGGTTGGCGGTCCGCCCCACGGTCAGGCAGCGTTCGGGCCAGCGCTTGGCGATTTCGGCGCGGGCGTGCTGTTCCACCACGTTGAGCGCCATGGGCGGCTGGAACTGCCCATCGGGCAACTGCTTGAGGCCTTCGTGCGCGCCCGAAACGCCCACGAAGCGCTCGACCTTATCATACCACGGCGCCAGATCGGCATAGCGGATCGGCCAATCGGTGCCATGCCCGTCGCGGGCATTGGCGCCAAAGTCATAATCTGACCAGCGATAGCACTGCCGCCCCCAGGTGAGCGAGCGGCCGCCCAGTTGATAGCTGCGGAACCAGGTGAAATCGGTGCCGTCCCCGGTCTGATAGGGGTTCTGCGCGTCGTTGACGAAGTGGCCTTCGGTAAATTCGTTGAAATGGCGGTTGAGCATCTGCACGGGATATTCGCGCTCGTACAGGGCGGTATCGCCCTCCCCGCGGAACGGCATCTCCCACGGCGCCTTCATCTCGGTGTCATAGTCCTGCTGGTGCCGGATCTCGCGCCCCCGCTCGATCATCAGCACCTTGAGCCCGGCCTGGGTCAGCTCCTTGGCCGCCCAGCCGCCGCTGATCCCCGAGCCCACCACAATTGCATCGAAATCCATGGGATAATCCTGTCTGCTCATCAGCCGAAGTCGATCGCCGTCCAGTCGCTGGAATAGGCGCGCGTGGTGGGCGTCACGGGCACGTCGGGGTCCCACCGGCCGGGCACGAGTTCATAGTTGAGTTCCTTGGAACCGCCGATTTCCGAGGTGTAATAGCCTGTAAGAACGAGGTTCTTGATGGTGTGCCAGGGCTGCGCCATCGGCGCGGCGGCAAAGGCATCGCGATCCAGGCCCGCCACGGCCGCCTGCCGCGCCGGCAACCCGGCATGGGCAAAATCACCGCCGGCGCGGCGATCGAGTTCGAGAGCCAGCCAGCGTGCATGGTCAAAGCGTCCATCGGCGCTGGAAAAGCCCTCCAGCCCCGATGTGGTCACCGGCTGGTGCGCGCCGCCCAGCCCGTGCGCCAGGCCCAGCAAGACGAAAGCGCCTGCGCCCACATCCCCCGCGCCCGCCGTGTCGGTGCGCGGAATGACGATCTGCGCCACATCGCGCATCAGGCCCTGGTAGCGCACGATGTTCGCGTCCTGCGGCGCAGACGCGGCGACGGCTGCAGCGGCCGGCCCAACGGCAAGGCCCAGCAACGCCAACCCGGCGAGGAAATCCCGGCGCTGCCATCCCCTATCGGCTGGATGTGGAGAATCGGCGGCGACAGTCATGCATCCTCCCGGTGTGCGATCGAGCGGGCGCCAGCGCGGCACGCGCGCCCGTTTAATTAGAATTTCAATTATTGTTCTGCATCGTGCCTGTCAAGCCTGCCCCGCCTACGCGAATGGGCAAACGCTTCCATGACAGGCACTTGATCGTGGCGCGCTCAAAAGCCCATCAGCTGGCGATTGAGCGCACGATCGGCCCCACCCGCGGCAAAGTCATCAAACGCATGCTCGGTCACGCGAATGATGTGGCGGGCAATGAACGGGGCGCCTTCGGCCGCGCCCTGTTCGGGATGCTTGAGCGCGCATTCCCATTCGAGCACGGCCCAGCCGGCGAAATCGTATTGCGCCATCTTGGAAAAGATCGCGGGGAAATCGACCTGCCCATCGCCCAGGCTGCGAAACCGGCCGGGCCGATCGACCCAGGCCTGATAGCCGCCATAGACGCCGCTGCGGCCGCTGGGGCGGAATTCGGCATCCTTGACGTGGAAGCAGGCGATGCGTTCGTGATAGATGTCGATATAGGCCAGGTAGTCCAGGCACTGCAGCACGAAGTGGCTGGGATCATAAAGGATCTTGGCGCGCGGATGGTTGCCGGTGCGTTCCAGGAACATCTCGAACGTCACGCCATCGTGCAGGTCTTCACCGGGATGGATTTCATAGGCGGCATCAACGCCATTGTCCTCGAACACATCCAGGATCGGCTTCCACCGCCGCGCCAGTTCGTCAAACGCATCCTCGACCAGCCCCGCCGGGCGCGCCGGCCATGGGTAGAAATAGGGCCAGGCCAGTGCCCCGGAGAAAGTGGCATGGGCCGACAGGCCCAGGCGCCGGCTGGCGATCGCCGCCTTCTTCACCTGGTCCACCGCCCAGGCCTGGCGTGCGGCCGGGTTGCCATGCACGGCGGCCGGGGCAAAGGCGTCAAACTGCGCATCAAACGCGGGATGCACCGCGACCAGCTGTCCCTGCAAATGGGTGGAAAGCTCGGTGATCGCCAGGCCCTTGTCGGCCAGCATGCCTTTCACCTCGTCGCAATAGGTCTGGCTTTCCGCAGCAAGGTCGAGATCGAACAGGCGCTTGTCCCAGCTGGGGATCTGCACGCCTTTGTAGCCCAGCCCGGCCATATAGCTGCCGATCGCATCCAGGCTGTTGAATGGGGCGGCGTCGCCGGCGAACTGGGCCAGGAAAATGCCCGGCCCCTTGATGGTCTTCATGGTGTCAGGCTCCGTCAAACAGTCAGGGGCACCCAGCCGGCACCGGCGCGGCTGGCAGAAACGGCAGTGGCGATGAACGCCATGCCGCGCAGCCCATCGTCCAGGCCGGGCAGCAACGGCGCAGGTTCGCCCCGCAGCTGGGCGGCAAAATCGCGATAGAGATTGGCAAAGGCCTCGAGATAGCCTTCGGGATGGCCAGCCGGCGTGCGCGTGCGGGCCAGGGCATCGGGGCCCAACTGGCCACTGCCAGCGTGAACGATCTCGGTGCGCCCGTCCAGCTTGGTCAGTTCCAGCATGTTGGGCGTTTCCTGGCGCCAGGCCAGCCCGCCGCGATCGCCATAGAGCCGGATGCGCAGGCCGTTGCGCTCGCCCACTTCGATCTGGCTGGCCAGCAGCACGCCGCGCGCGCCATTGTCGAAACGCAGCAGCACCGTACAGTCATCATCCAGCGCGCGGCCCGGCACCACAGTGCCCAGATCGGCCAGTAGCGAGACGACTTTCAGCCCGCTGATGAATTCAGCCAGGTGAAACGCGTGAACCCCAATGTCGCCGATGCAGCCGCCCAGCCCGGCGCGCGCGGGATCGACGCGCCATTCGGCCTGCTTGCCGGTGGCCTCTGTCGCAAGCCAGCCCTGGGGATATTCCACCACGATCTTGCGCACGGTGCCAAGCGCGCCAGACGCCACCCGCGCCCGCGCCTCGCGCACCAGGGGATAACCGGAATAGGTATAGGTGACGCCGAACGGCAGCCTGGCGGCACGCACCAGGCCAGCGAGTTCGTCTGCCTCGTCCAGCGTGGCGGTCAGCGGCTTGTCGGTCATCACCGGCAGGCCTGCGGCCAGCGCCGCGCGGGCGGCGGGCAGGTGGTGGTGATTGGGCGAGACGATCGCCACGAAATCGATGCCATCGGCCCGCTCGCGTTCGGCGGCGAACATCGCCTCAAGCGTGGGATAGGCGCGTTCCGGATCGACGCGATAGACATCGGCGGCAGCCTTGCCACGCGCGGCATCGCTGGAGAAAACCCCGGCAACCAGCTCGATCTCACGGTCCATTTCCGCCGCATAGCGGTGCACCGGCCCGATGAAGGCGCCTGGCCCACCCCCGATCATGCCCATTCGCAGACGCTGCAAGTCACTCTCCCCGCGCAGTTTCGTTTGTAATCCAAATTCTAGTTTGATAGGGCCTGCGTCGTCAAGCAGGAATGGCCGCGGCTGAACGGCCCCGACGGGAGAATATCGAATGCAGCTCGCCCGCAAGTTTTACGGCTCGCTCACGCTCAAGCCCCAGGGCGCCACGATGATCGTGGCGGGCTTCCTGCCGGTCTTTGCCATCATCGCGATGTTCCCGGTGGTTGCCGCGATGATCACCCATTTCAAGAACGTGCCCGATGCCGCGATCCGCGTGCCGGCCATGGTCACCGCACCCGGCTATGCCATTGCCGTGCTGGCGCCGTTTGCCGGGCTGTTCGCCGACCGCTTTGGCCGCCGGCCGCTGCTGCTGATCTGCACGTTTTTCTACGGTATCGTCGGCACCTTGCCGTTCTTCCTGGAAAACCTTGACGCGATCTTTGCCACGCGCCTGCTGCTGGGCGTGTGCGAGGCCGGCATCCTCACCATCGTCAACACCCTGATCGCGGATTATTGGGAAGACGGCCAGCGCCGCAACTGGCTGATGCTGCAAGGCCTGGTTGGGCCGGCATTCCAGTCGCTGTTGTTCCTGCTGGTGGCGGCGGTGGCGGCATGGCGCTGGAACGGCAGCTTCCTGGTCTATCTCATCGCCCTGCCGATCTTTGTCGCGATGTACCTGTGCATTTTCGAGCCCGAACATCCGCAGGCCAAGCCGCTGCAGGCCGGAACGCCGGCTGTGCCCGCAGCAGATGGGCCGTTCCCGTTCGGCACCGCCTTTCTCGTCGGCGGGCTCACGCTGTTCTGCTCGGTTCTCTATTACGTGTTCATCGTCAATGGCAGCATCGCCTGGGCGGAAGTGGGCGTGACCAACCCGATGGCGGTCAGCAAGGCCACGTTCGTGCCCAGCTTCTTTATCCTGGCCGGATCGGTGCTGTTCCGCATCATCTCGCGCTTTGGCAATGCGGTGCAGATCGCCACGTTCCTGCTGCTGTTCGCCCTGGGCCTGGGCGGCGTGGGCTTGGCGCATTCGATCTTGGAAATGCAGCTGGCGCTGGCGGTGCAGCAGACCGGCGCGGGCATGGCCGTGCCGGCGCTGATCGCCTGGGCACAGACCAAGTTCTCGTTCCGCCATCGCGGCCGGGGCATGGGGGTGTGGACCAGCTGCTTCTTCCTGGGCCAGGCCGTCTCGCCGGTCGTGGTGGGCCTGGTGGCGCGGGGTGCGGGATCGATGCAGGGTGCGTTCCTGGTCGCCGGCGTGGTCGCGCTGATCGCCGCCATTGCGGGCGGCGTCCTGGGCCTGCGCCGGCCAGCAGCGTTGCAGCCCGCTTGAGCGCCGCAGCCACGCGGCGCGCCGGGCTTGAGCTTGAGCTTGAGCCAAGCCTGGCGGCGTCCTGTGGCAGCGGTATGACAGGCCGGTTGGCGTTCGCCACAAATGCCTTTAAGGCGCAGAGGGATGCGCGCGCCGTTTCAGCGTGTGCCAGCATGGGGTTGCCTTGATGCCGCAGGACATGTCCGCCTTGGCGGATGCCGTCGAGTTGTCGCTTGAATCCATGGGCCGTGCGCCGTTGCAGGGGCGCAGCAAGGCCTCACTCGAGCGTATGCTGGCCACCGCGCGAACCCTGATGGTGGAGCGCGGCAACGAGGATTTCACCCTGCAGGAAGTGAGCAGCCGGGGCAAGGTCTCGATCGGGTCGATCTACCTGCGGTTCGAGAACAAGGACAGCCTGGTGCGCGCCGTGCTCTATCGCGCGACGCAGACCCTGGCGCAGGAAGAAGACACGATGCAGGCCGCGCTGGCCGCCTCGTGCGCCACGCTCAAGGAATTCGTTCCGCACTATGTGGAAGCCTATTCCGAAGTGCTGCGCCGCAACGCGCCGCTGCTGCGGTTGACGATGATGCGGGCCGAGCACGACCCGCCCATTTCCGCGCTGGGCAAGCGCGCCGCGCTGCTCGCCGAATCAAAGGCGCTGGCGGCGTTCATGCGCTATCGCGATGAAATTGCCGGGCCAGACCCGGAAATGTGCGCCAAGGCCGCGCACCATATCATCTTTGCCACCCTTGCCCGCCAGTTGAGCCTGGGTTCGAGCAGCGAGTCGGTCACCAACTATGACTGGAACGTGCTCAAGCGTGAGCTGGGGCGGATGTGCACCGCCTATTTCGCGGCCGCCTGAGCCCATAGACCAGATTGATGGCCGGCATCGGCATTTGCCGGCTGGCGTGGGGCAGGCAGAAGGGGAAGAAGATCGGCCATGCCCGATCACGCCCTGCCCCTCGTCGATATCTCCCGCCTGCAAAGCCCAAGCCGCGCCGATCGCCTGGCCGTGGCGCAGGAACTGGACCGCGCCTGTGTCGAGGCGGGGTTTCTCTATGTCACGGGATCGCAGATCGACGCCGGGCTACGCGCGCGGCTGGTGGCGCGGGCGCAGGACTATTTTTCGCAGGATCTCGCCACCAAGATGCAGGGCTATATCGGCCTGTCGCACAACCACAGCGGCTATGTGCCGGTGGGCGAGGAGCAGTTTGGCAGCGGCCCGGCCGACCTCAAGGAAGCCTATGACATCAACATAGACTATCACGGCAGCGAGCGCCGCCCGCTGCTGGGGCCAAACCTGTGGCCGGCGATGCCCGGCTTTCGCGCCGATGTGCAAGCCTGGTATGCCCATCTTACCGGGATCAGCCACCAGCTGTTTCGTGCCTTTGCCCTGGCGCTTGGTCTGGATGAAACCCATTTCGACGCGCACCTGCGCCATCCGCCCAGCCAGTTGCGGCTGATCCACTATCCCCACGATCCCGCCGCGCAAGATCGGCCGGGGATCGGTGCGCATACCGATTACGAATGCTTCACCTTGCTGCACGTTACCGCGCCGGGGCTGCAGGTGGTGGATCGGCACGGCGCCTGGTTCGATGTGCCGCTGATCGATGGCGCGCTGATCATGAATGTAGGCGACATGATGGAGATCATGTCCAACGGCCGCTATCTGGCCACCAAGCACCGGGTGAAGACCGTGGCGCAGGAGCGCTATTCCTTCCCGCTGTTCTGCTCGTGCGATTACGACCACGTGATCGCCCCGGTGGTGCGCGGCGAAGCCCCGCGCTATCGCCCGATCAAGGGCGGGGAACACCTGTTCAACCAGACGGCGCAGACCTTCGCCTATCTCAAGCAGCGCATTGCGCGCGGCGACTTGGTGCTCAACGATCCGGTGCCGTTGGCCTCGTTCGGCCGGCCAGAGGCGGGGGCATGAAAGTTGCCGATCTGCTGGCCGCGCTGCCGCCCCGGCCGCTGGGCGCGGTGCCGTTTCCACGCCACCTGCTCGGCGCATTCCGGCGCAAGAGCATCACATTCTGCACCGGGCTGACTGACGAGGTAACGCCGGTCTACTGGTTCCAGTCACGCAGCTTCACGCTCGACCTGCGCCTGCCCGGCCGCGACGACACCGCGCTGACGGCGCGCCAGGGCTGGGTGGGTGACACGCTGTGGGATGCGCAGCGCGGCGAAATGTCGTGGTCGGTGGCGCGCAGCTATCAACCGCGCAACCAATGGCCCGAACCGGCGCGCCTGGCGTTCATCGGCAACAGCGTGCTCGAGTTTGCGCCATCGGGCGCCTATGTCGAGGATTGGCGGCAACTCGCCGCGCCTGGCCCGCTGCTTGGGCTGCGGCTGCATCTGCTGCGCGAGCATGCGACCGGGACAGACCATGCCATGGACGGCGGGCTGATCGTGGCCGGCGCGCACATGGCCCTCGCGCGATCGCGCCTGCCGGCCATCGACGCCGCGCTGGCCACCACGCCCAGCCTGGACCACGCCCTGGCCCAGGGCATCATCAGCGCGGCGCAGATCGCCAGCTACGAAGTCTCCGTCGCGCTCGACGGCGCGCACGTCACCCACACCACCATCCCGGCGCGGCACGGGAAACGGCTGCTCCAGGGTGACTTCGCCATTGAGGCCGATGGCCAGGTGCACCAGCACTGCACGATCGACAGCATGGCCTGCACGCTGGTTTACAGCCTCGATGTGCACGAGCCGGTGTTTGCCTTTGTCACGCAGACGCCCACCACGTCCGGGGGGCAAGCCTGGCTGGAGGCTGAACGCGAGCATCTGGAGCGCAATGCGCGGGTTTTGCGTTGAGAAAGCGGGACTCCGGATCAAGTCCGGGGTGAGATAGGCGCATGTAATATATTGTTTTTTCGTCACCCCGGACTTGATCCGGGGTCCCACTGCCTTGCTACCTAGACCTCCCGCGCGCGTAGGTGGCCGGTGATCTCGTCGAGGAACAGCTGCGCCGGCGTGCCGCGCTCGGGCGCCTGGCGGGTGAGCAGGTACATCGGATAGGATGGCGCCAGGTCGTCGGGTAGCAGCGGCCACAAGTCCCCGCTCGCCACGGCCGGCGCGGCGGCGAGCGTGGGGAGGAAGCCGATGCCGGTGCCCAGCCGGATCAGGCGCAGTGCCTCGTGGATGTCTTCGGCCAGGCCCGTCACCACCGTGCCGAGGCGATAGCGCTGGCGCAGGTGGGTGATCGTGTCCACCTCGTCCTGCCCGGTCAGCACGAAACCTTGTTCGCGCAGGCTGGCCATGGTGGCCACGCGCGTTCCGTAAAGCGGGCTGCTGCGCGCGCAATAGAGTTGCTGGGTTTCGGTGAACAGCGGCTCGTAGGTCAGCCCGGCGCGCACGCCGCTGTCGGTGCCCACGCCAAGTTCCGCCTCGCCGCGTTCCAACACATCGAGCACGCTGCGCCAGGGCGAGACGCGGATTTCGATGCGGATCGCGGGGTGGCGGGCATGCAGGCTGGCAATCGCAGCATCGAACGCAGGCGATACGATCGAGGACACCACCTGGATGCGCGCCAGCCCTTCGACCTGCTGCAGCGCCTGGGCAATACGATGGGGTGCGGCGCGCGCGGCCTGGGCCATGTCTTCACACAGCAGATAAAGCGCGCGGCCGGCTGCGGTCAGTTCCACGCCGCTGGCACTGCGATGCAGCAGGCGCGCGCCGGCGTGCTCTTCCAGCCGCTTGAGCGCGGCGCTGATCGTGGGTTGCTGCTTGTTGAGCCGGCGCGCCGCCGCGCCGATGCCGCCTGCCTTCACGATATCGGCAAACAGGCGCAGCAGGTTCCAATCGACCTGGGCGGCAAACAAGGGATTGGGCAGCAAAGGATCGGGCGCCGGCATGGCCTGACCCTATGCCAAGGCCCGGCCGGCGGCAATGTCAGGGGGGAGCAGGCACAAGCCGCTTCCCCCGATCACATCATCAGAACGCGTAGCGCGCGCGCACGCCGATCGTGCGGGGACGTGCCCACGAGATGCGGTCGCCGGGCTGATAGACCTTGTAATAGGTTGCCCGTGCCACATCGACATACTTCACGCCGTTGATCAGGTTGTTGCCGAACAGGCCGATTTCCAGGCGGCCGATGTCATAGCTGATCGAGGCGCTGACATTGTTCTGCGCGGGGATGCGCGCATAAGTGGCGCTGGGGCCATCGGTCACCAGCTGACCATTGGTGATCGTGGTCTTGTAGGGGTTGAACGTGGTGAACTGGTCGCCCTGGTATTGGTAGCTGGCGCGCAGGTGGATCGACTGATCGGTGCCGACATTGGCATCGTAGAACAGCGAGGCCGACGCGGTCCATTGCGGGAAATAGGGCGTGCGGTTGCCGTCAAATGCGCCGACCGTGGGGATATTCCCGTTGGCGCGCGAGTCCGTGTAGGAAGCAAAGCCCGAGAAGGTGATTTCCGGGCTGAGCTTGACCGTGGTTTCCAGCTCCAGGCCCTTGGAGCGGATCTTGCCCTTGTTGTCGGTGAAGAAGTACGAGCAATCGAGCAACAGGCGGGTTTGCACGTCGCTCCAGTCGATCCAGAACGCGCTGGCGTTGAACGTCACCTTGCCATCGGCCAGGCGCGCCTTTTCACCAATGGTATAGTTCCACAGCTTGTCCGGGCCGAACGTGCTCGGTGCCGAGGAATAGCCATAGGACGCCAAGTTGTTCTTGCAGGTCTGCGAGATGCCGGTGTCGCCGATCGGCACGGGCTGGTTGGCCCCGCCATAGCGGAAGCCCTTGGCGACTTCGGCATAGACCATGAAGTCCTGGCTGGCCTTGTACGACACATTGGCACGCGGGTTCACGCCGTTGGACTTGAGCGTGGCGTTCTGTTCCAGGGGCACGTGGTTGATCACGCCATAGACGCCGCTTTCAAACAGGTAATACTTTTCCTTGAAGTTGAAGTAGCGCAGGCCGCCCGACAGATCGAGCTTGTCGGTGATGTGCCAGGTGGCATCGGCATAGGCGGCGAACTGATGTTCGTCCGTATCCTGAAGACCCGAGAAGATGTCATTGGAATTGAACGCTTTGTCCACGGCCTTGGAATCATAGAGGCCATTGGCCGTCTGCGGGAACGGGCCATAGAAATAGTTCATGTACGACAGCGTATCGAACCCGGCGACGGGAATGTCCTGGACCAGGTGGCGGATCTGCTTTTCATAGAACACGCCGGCGGTCCACTTCACCGGACCGGTATTGTCGGAAGCCAGGCGCGCTTCCAGCATGGTATCCTTGATCTTCTGGTTGATCGAATACTGTTCATAGGGGATCAGCTTGCTCACCGCCGGATCAAAGCTGGTCGGCGCCTTGTAGAGCGGATAGGTCGTGCTGCTGACCGGCAGCGTACCGCCGCTGTAATCCTGGAAGAAATAGCCGATCGTCGGCTCGGTGCTGGCCAGGTAGCCCACATCGCGATCGGTATGCGCGCCGCTGATGATCAGGTGCACGCCGCCCAGGTCATAATCGCCCGAGGCCTGGTAGAGGCGGAACTTGTCGCTGGTGCCTTCCGGCCCGTTGGTGAAGGTGGTGTAGTCCGCCAACCCGCTCATGCCGGTGTTGAGGCCATTGGCCTTGCTGTGTTCATAAGTGAACGCGGCGTCGAAGGTGAAGGCGGTGCTGGGCGTCCAGCGCAGGGCCACGCGTGCCTGTTCGGTGGTGTTGCTGTTGCGGTTCTGCCCGGCATAGGCGCCGACATTGTCGATGAAACCGCCATCGCGGCCGACATAGACATTGGCGCGCACGGCCAGTTGGTCTTTCACCAGCGGCAGGTTGATCATGCCCCGCACGCTGCCGCTGGCCGCGCCATGTTCGGTAGAAGCCGCCGTGCCTTCGATCGAGCCCGACACTTCATCGGCACGCGGCTTGGCGGTGACAAAGCGCACCGTGCCGGCCATCGAGCCGGCGCCATAGAGCGTGCCCTGCGGGCCGCGCAGCACTTCCACGCGTTCGAGGTCATAGACCTTGAGATCGGGCGTCTGCCCCTGCACCGAGATCGGCGTATCATCGAGATAGACCGCCACGAGCGAACGGTCCGAGGTGTCGGACGTGCGATAGCCGCCGGTCGACAGGCCGCGCATGTTGAACTTGTTAAAGCCCGGCGCGCTTTCGGTGATCGAGAGCGAGGGGACGAAGCGCTGCAGATCCGACAGGTTGCCCTGGCCAGACTTAGTGATCGTGTCGACGTTCACCACCGAAATGGCGATCGGCACCTTCTGCACCGATTCCGCGCCCGAACGGCTGGCGGTGACGACGATGTCTTCGATCTTGCCGCTGGGCTGGCTGGCCTGTTCATCGGCCCAGGCGGGCGCCGTCGCCAGCATCGCGGCCGAGACCACGGCCGTGGATGCCAGGAGCCGCGCGGACAGGCGCGCACGGTGCATGGCGGACAGGAGGTCGCTATTGTTCATTATACCCCTCGCACTTTCTGATTTGACTCCCCGTGCGGGCGCTCGCCACCCGCTCGACCGCGTCTGGGCCGGTACTCGTCTTGAGCCGTGCCAGCTTCGCACCAAGCTGGCGTGCAACAACTGTGTTAATCGCATGCGCTTATCGGATTTTGTTATCCGCAAGGCCAAGCGCCTGAGCCAGCGGGCCAAGCCAGGGCGCACAGGCCTGCCAGCGCGACAGGCCCTGGCGGTGCAGCGGCTGGCGCACCTGCTGCGCGCTGATCGTGCGCACGGCGCGCGGATTGTCGAAAAAGCGCAGGGTTTCGGGCGCAAAGGGCAGCCCGCAATGGTCCAGCAGGCGGCGCACCGTGCCTTCCGCGTCCTCGACAAGCTCTTCATAGGCAACTGCCATCATCGCCTGGCCCAAACCCTTGTGCATATGCGCGGCCAATGCGGCAGCGGCGCAACAATAGCGGCCCAGCGTGACAAGATCATAGCTATAGCCCTGCCCGCCCGCGAAATCCTGGGCATAAAGCGAAAAACCGCAGGCCATGGGATCGCGCGAAACGTGGATGATGCGCGCCTGGGGCAGCGCCACACGGATCAGCGGCAGGTTGAACAGGTTGCCCGGCGCCTTGTCGACGAACAGCGGCCGATCGGTCTGCCGCACGCGCGCCACCCGCTCCAGATAGGCTTCGCCCAGCGCGCGCGCTTCGGGTGCGGTCATTGCCGCCAGTGCCGACGCGCGATCGTGGGCGCGCCCTTCGCGGATCAGCCGCGTGGTCCATTGCCGCGCCAGCAGCGTGAAATCGGCCAGCTCGGACAGACCTTCGGCCGCCGGGTGGCTGGCCAGGATTTGCTCGACCAGAGTTGAGCCGCTGCGCGGCAGGCCGACGATGAACACCGGGCCGGGGCGCGGGTCGCCCCAGGCGCTGCGCGCGGCGAAAAAAGGC